>JAFSBP010000414.1 GCA_017437205.1 Lachnospiraceae bacterium | reverse complement strand
GGAACTCATGGGTTGGGTTGTATCCATCCCCGTATTCTGCGACAGCGGTTTCGTTATCCTGAACCCCATCCGTAAGGCACTGGTTAAGCGTACGAAGGTATCCAGTGTTGCGATGACCGTGGCTCTGTCTGCGGGTCTGTACATCTCCCACGTATTTATTCCCCCGACACCCGGTCCGATTGCGGCGGCACAGACACTGAATATCGGCGATCACCTGCTGATGGTGATGGGTATCGGTGTTCTCGCATCTATCTGTCCTCTGATCGCAGGTGTGATTTTCGCAAAATTCATCGGCAAGAAAGTAAAGAGTGCTGACGAGCAGGTGACCAGTGATGAAGTGGTTAAGACTTATGAGGAATTGGTTGCTGAGTATGGCAAGTTGCCCGGTGGTCTGAATGCGCTGGCTCCCATCATCGTTCCTATCATCATGATGGGTCTTGGCTCTGTTTCCTCCATGGCTGGCTGAACCGGAACTATTTCTAATCTGTGTACATTCTTCGGAAAGCCCGTGATCGCGCTGACCGTTGGTACGCTCTTTGCGATTGCTCAGCTTGCAGGCGCAAAGAAGATGGGAGACTTTTACAACATTACGAACGACACCTTGAAGACCGTTGGACCTATCCTGTTCGTTACCGCAGCAGGCGGCGTTCTCGGAAAGGTTATTTCTTCCACCGACATGGTGAACTATATTAAGGAAAATGCTGAGATGCTGAAGGGCATCGGTATCTTCTTCCCCTTCATCATTGCAGCTATCCTGAAGAGTGCACAGGGATCTTCCACCGTTGCACTGACCACGACTGCCGGTTTCCTTGCACCGCTGATGGGCGTTCTGGGACTGGACACTCCTGTACTTTCCGCTCTGACCGTTATGGCGATCGGTGCAGGTGCGATGACCGTTTCCCACGCGAACGACTCCTACTTCTGGGTGGTTACCAACTTTGGTGAGATGACTCCCGATCAGGGCTACAAGACTCAGACGGTTCTGACGTTGGTATTGGGCGTATCTTCTATGGTAGGTATTTTCCTCATGACTCTGATCTTCTAAGAGATTGGTGGAATCAGGATTTATACAATTAAATAAGGATAAGACAGGCAGGGCTTTCAAGGCCCTGTCTGTTTCAAACTTTTCGGGATAGCTGCCTATTTGGCCGATCCCGGCATCGGGATCCGATAAGCAAAGATCCCGGAATGATCTGAACTGGAAAGGAAATAAGTTTATGGACAAGAATTTACGTGCCAAGGCGGACGCGATCATTGCATCCGCGATCAACGCGGTGAAGCCGGATGAGGCGGTGAGTCGTGCACTGACAGGAAAAGAGTTTCCCGGAAGAGTGATATTAGTCGCAGCGGGAAAGGCTGCATGGCAGATGGCGAAAGCTGCCTACGACTGCCTCGGAGATCGCATCGACAGCGGTGTGGTTGTGACGAAGTATGATCACGTGATGGGACCGATCGCGAACTTTATTTGCCATGAGGCGGGACATCCTGTTCCTGATAAAAATTCTTTTGAGGCGACCGGAGACGCGCTGGATGCAGTCGAGGATCTGAAACCCGAGGACACGGTACTGTTTTTGCTTTCCGGCGGAGGAAGTGCGCTGTTTGAGAAACCTTTGGTATCAGGCGAAGTTCTTCAGGATATTACCGGACAGCTTTTGGCCTGTGGCGCGGATATTGTTGAGATCAATACGATCCGTAAGCGCCTTTCCGGCGTAAAGGGCGGTCGTTTCGCACAGCACTGTGCTCCTGCACACGTATTTTCTATCGTACTGTCGGATATTTTGGGTGATCCTC
>JAFSBP010000413.1 GCA_017437205.1 Lachnospiraceae bacterium | reverse complement strand
AGGAGGTCTCGGATAGATCGGACATCCGAATTCTTTATCATTTTTCAGAGAATCGGTCTCATCTGCAAGGCAATCCAGATAATATCCAACAAACTTACCTTCGACAGCGGCAACCATCTCCAAAAAGCGATCCGTTCCCATATTCAACACACTTATTTCTGCATTTTTAAATAAGGTGCTCTTCCAAAATGCATATTCATTGAGAGATGAGTGTTCGCCCGGACCAACATGGTCGGGATAAAAATTTGTGAACACAGCAATCTGAAAATAAATCCCATACACACGACTTTGCATTAAGCTTTGGGAGGACACTTCAAGAACCACATGAGTACAGCCTCTGTTTTCCATCTCAGATAAGAGGTGGTGCAAAGTGAGTGCATCGGGGGTTGTGTTCTTGATTTCCTCATAAAATCCATCACACTCAGCACCAAGTGTGCCGATAATCCCTGTATTCTTACCGGAAGCTGTGAGAATACGGCGAACCATGTTTGCACAGGTGGTTTTCCCTTTCGTTCCGGTTATCCCGATGAGGCAAAGCCTTGACGCGGGATTTCGGTAAAACGCTGCGCTTAAGGCAGAGACAGCTTTCCTTGTATCGGGGACAAGAATAAGTGTCAACTCATTTGAAACCTTTAACCGCTTTTCTGTCACGATACAGACTGCCCCCTGCTTAATCGCTTCTGTCACATACTCGTGCCCATCAAAACGATAACCGCTCACACAGACAAACATACTTTGGGGAAGAACCTTTGCGGAATGGTCAGTAATTTTACTGATTTCCACATCAAGGCTTCCCCCAAGCAGTTGATATTCTTCCAGAGATTGAACTAATTGACGAAGGAGCATAAGAATGCCTCCAATAATCTCTTAGTTCATCTTATGATTTTTCTTCCGGAATGGTTTAATTTCACTCACTTACTGAAGAAATCATCCAGCTGTTCAGGCGTGATCAGTATCTTTCTGGCCTTGGTTCCCTCATCGGGTCCGACTACACCTGCCTCAGCGAGCTGATCCATAATTCTTGCGGCACGGTTAAATCCGATTTTGAACATGCGCTGAAGATTTCCGATGGACGCCTTCTGGCTTTCCACGATAAACCGACCTGCGCGCTCAAAATATTCGTCATAGTCAGATCCGCTACTTACTCCGGAACTACCCTGAACCAGTTTCTGCTCAATGCTTTCATCAAACTTCACCTCGCCGCGCTCAGAAAGAAATTCAACAATCTGGTTGATTTCTCCATCCGATACGTATGCGCCCTGAACGCGAAGCGGCTTCTGATATCCGGAAGGATAGAACAGCATGTCACCGTTTCCAAGCAATTTTTCCGCGCCATTCATATCCAGAATAGTTCTGGAATCTACGCCGGTAGACACGGAAAGTGCCGCACGGGAGGGAATATTTGCTTTGATGAGACCTGTCACGACATTTACCGAAGGTCTCTGCGTTGCAAGAATCAAATGGATACCTGCGGCACGAGCCATCTGTGCCAGTCGCACGATCGCATCTTCCACCTCGCTGGGGGCCGCCATCATCAGGTCAGCAAGCTCGTCCACAATAATGACGATCTGAGGCATCAATTCAGGCTTTTCACCTGTCTCCTCCGCTTCTTCCTTACGTTTTTCATTGTAACCTTTAATATCGCGAACATTCAGCTCTGCAAATTTTTTATATCGGTCAGTCATCTGAAGCACTGCCCAGCCGAGCACCTCAGCTGCCTTCTTCGGGTCAGTCACAACCGGTGAAAGCAGATGAGGAATACCGTTATAGATACCGAACTCAACCATCTTTGGATCGATCATGATGAATTTTACTTCATCGGGAGTTGCCTTGTAAAGTATGCTCATGATCATGCAGTTGATGCAAACAGACTTACCGGAGCCGGTGGTTCCTGCTACCAACAAATGTGGCATACGCGCAAGATCTGCAACGATCGTATTTCCAGAAACATCCTTACCCACAGCGATAGCTAACTTGGAAGGATGCTTTAAGAACTCTTCGCTCTCTAACACCTCGCGCAAGGTGACTGATGCACGTTCTTTATTCGGAACTTCAATACCTATAGCTGACTTTCCGGGAATCGGCGCCTCCATACGAATGTCCGCAGCCGCAAGGGTCAGCTTGATATCATTGGTCAGGGAAACAAATTTGCTTACCTTCACGCCCTGATCGGGAATCAGTTCAAATCTGGTGACGGAAGGGCCGCAGCTGATGTTAGTCACCGTAGCTCCCACTCCGAAATTCTGTAATGTCTGCTGCAATTTAAGTGCCGTCTCACGCAGATCATTCTCGCGTCCGGAATCATTTTTTCTCACCGGCGCTTTAAGAAGTCTGAGCGGCGGCTTCTCGTAGGGTTTACGCTTTACTTTCGGCTTTGTCACCGGTGCAGGTGTCACAGTCGCAGCCGTCTGTACACCAACAGGAGTCGCAGTCCCTGCATGTCCTACCAGGCTTCTGGATCCCGATGAAGTACCCGACGAACGCCCCTGCATCATCGCTTGATCGGTCATAGCCGCTTCACCCTGCGTTCTTCCCGCGCGCTTCGCCGCCAAAGGATCGGTGGTCGGATCATTATCCACCTCGATCACACGGCCACTGGCGGTAACCACACGCATGGTATCACCGCTTCGGTCAGTATTACCACCGGTCTTATCTCTCAGATCATCTTCCTCCATCACTGTGATTGGAATCTTGGGAAGCGTATCCTTTTCCGGTTCCTCATCGATCACAGCCCGTTCTATCGTCGACGAGCGAAGCTGGTTCAAGGTCAACGGAACAGTACTCTCCAAATCATCCGTAGCATCATCGAAGATATCATCAGCGAAGTCTTTCTTCGGAGCTGAGGAGTCAATACGGCTACCATCCTCAGGAGAACTATCCAGCCGATCTTCGGGTGTATGTAAAAAGTCAGGTATATTCAATTTATTTCTCTTTGAAAAACCGCTGTGCAGTGAATCAAGGGATTCAAGCTCAGAAATGGTTCTGGTGTCCTGTCTTGCAGAGATTGCATCCACATCCTGCGCCGGAATCTCGTACATCACCTCGCGTTCACGCTTCAGTTCCTCTGCTTTTGCGGGAGTTTCTTCCT
>JAFSBP010000412.1 GCA_017437205.1 Lachnospiraceae bacterium | reverse complement strand
GACGGGACGATTTTGTTTACGCTGGAGAAAAACGCGTATTTCACGGTGGAGCCTTACGGGAGAAGGAACGCCCTTCATATTTTTGCCGATCCGGTAAGACAGTGTGGGGTGGATATCCGGGATGAAAACGTGATTTATTTCGGACCGGGTGAGCACGACGCCGGGATGATTCACCTGCAGAGCAATCAGACGCTGTTTATCGATGAGGGGGCGGTGGTGTACGCCTGCGTCCGCGCGGTGGATGCGCAGAATATTAAAATTATCGGAAGAGGTATTCTCGACAACAGCCGCAATAAGGAGCGGATATTGTACAAGGAGAACGCAAAAAACAATGCCTGTGCAGTGAGTAATGCGGTGCGTTTACATACGGTTCAGCTGGAATATTGCACAGGAGTAGAGATCGAGGGCATCACCATCCGTGACTCGCTGGTGTACAATGTGAGGCTCAGGGCCTGCCGTGACATCGATATTTCCAACGTAAAGCTCATCGGCAACTGGCGCTACAATTCCGACGGGATCGATATGCACAACTGCGAAAATGTAAGCATCGAAAATTGTTTTATCCGAACCTTTGACGACTGCATCTGTGTGAAAGGCTTTGATTTCTTTTATGCGGCTGATCCGGAGAAAGCCCTTAAGGAGGCCATGTACCGCGGCGGGAACTGCTATGACAGCTTTAGAAAGGTGCGTGTGAAAAATTGTGTCCTGTGGAATGACTGGGGCAGATGCTTGGAAATCGGAGCGGAGACGCGGGCGGAGGAGATCTGTGATATTATATTTGATGACTGCCAGATCATTCATGTGACGCTGCCGGTCCTTGATTGCCAGAATGCCGATTTTGCCTATGTTCATGATGTGACCTACCGAAATATCGATGTGGAGTACGATGATGTCATCCCGGAATGTGTGATCCAGACCGATGACGATATGAACTACGAAATCGCGGATCCGGATTACGCTCCGCCAATTATCGCAGTATCGGTGGTGTGCCATCACGAATACTCGGCGAAGGGCGAGCGGAGAGGAAAGAATAAAGATATCAGGTTTGAAAACATCAGACTTTACGGAAGACAACTCCCTAAAATTCAGATTGAGAGCTACAGCGAGGAATATGCTTCCACGGATATTCTGATCAAGAATTTCTCTCATAATGGGGTGCCGTTAAAGGATACCGAGTACGAGATCAGTATCGATGACCACAGCAAAAATGTGGTATTGGAATAATTAACCAAAGGAGGATACGAAAATGGAAAGATTAGCTTGGAAGGGGCGCATTAAGCCCGGATGTGAGGCGGAATATAAGAGACGCCACGATGAGATTTGGCCGGAGATGGTTGAGGTGTTAAAGGCAGCCGGAATTTGCAACTATACGGTATTTCTTACCGGTGAGGAGTTGTTTGGCTACTATGAGTGTGAGAAAGGCGTAACTTACGCGGAAAAGGTGCAGGCAGAGAGCCCGGTAGTATCCAGATGGAACGAGTACATGAAAGACATTCTTGAGCTGGAGATGGATCCAAAGACTGGAGCCCAGCCGAAACTTATGGAGGTATTTCGGCTGGATTAAAAATCCCCTTTTTTATCTCTCACCGGCGAGGGTTGCATCAGCAAATGATATTTTCGACTCTTTTACTTGCCAGATTTGGCATTATAGGGTATACTAAAAAAAGAAATCGAACATACATACTGATTTTGCTTGATGAAAGGAGCCTCGGGATGAAAATCATTCACTGCGCTGACCTTCACTTAGATGCGAGGATGACCGCAAATTTGCCGAAAGAAAAAGCCGCTGAGCGGAAAAATGAATTGCTTGCCACCTTTAACCGCCTGATAGATTATGCGGTGGCGGAAGATGTGGATGCACTGATCATTGCCGGGGATCTGTTTGATACAAAGCGGATTTCGGCTGCAGCGAAAAATACGGTATATCAGGCGATCGCGAACCATCCGGGGCTGGCGTTTTATTATCTGCGTGGAAACCATGATGCGGACGCTTTTCTCTCCGGTCTTGCGGAGATACCTTCCAATTTACATCTGTTTGAGAAGAATTGGACGACCTATATCGCTAATCCGGAGACGGCGGGGAACATTGCGATCACCGGCGTGGAGCTGGACAGGGAGAGCAGTGCCGGAGTTTATTCGGAGCTTTTTCTTGTGCGGGACAGATACAATATTGTGGTGCTTCATGGGCAGGACAGTGCTTACGGGGCGAAGAAGGACGCGGCGGTGATCAATCTTCGCGAGTTGAAGAATAAGGGAATCGATTATCTGGCGCTGGGGCATGTTCACGGGTACAAGGAAGCGGAACTGGATGGCCGCGGTGTATATTGTTATTCGGGATGCCTTGAGGGTCGCGGATTTGACGAGTGCGGCGAGCACGGGTTTGTCCTGTTAACTATCGACGAGCAGACGAGAACTTGTGAGCGGAAG
>JAFSBP010000411.1 GCA_017437205.1 Lachnospiraceae bacterium | reverse complement strand
TTGTTTGATATATTAATATTCTTTGTGATGTTCGCAAACTTCGTGTTCCATCCGTATCCGATATGGAATCCGCAGTAAGGAATATCAAAAATTTCATTGTTGCACAGATCCACGTCAGCCGCAAATCCTACCGATACCGCTGAGGAGGAAAGATAATCAACTCCGATATCATGAATATAATTATTGATGACATCACAATTTTTCATCATCTTCTTTACATCGGTGGGATTATAATTGTCAACATCAGTTTTATAGTTACATTTTCCGATCGCGACCGCATTTCCGGAAATATCATAAAAATGACATCCTGAAACTAAGCTATTCTGTACCCCTTCATACATATTGATTGCATTAATACCGAGTCTGACAAAGGTACAATTCAGGAAATCTACAGAATTCGCCTTTTTGACTGTGATCGCCGCGTCCACAAATTCCTTTTCATCATTCAGATGATTGTTCTGGTTTGCCGGATGGCTCGCGCTGGTGCTCGGTCTCAGCCAGGTAGTATCCGCGAACGTAATTCCGTCGAAGCGGACATTCTGCACCTGTTGGTCTGAACCGGTACCCTCCACGGTGATCAATTCACCGTCCATGATCGGAACGGTAAACTCCACCTGGTCCATGTCCTCCCACACTCTCGGCATATAATACAGCTTTTGGTCACCCTCATCTAAGTACCATTCTCCTGCTTCGTCCAAGAGCTCCAGCGCATTCTCATAATATACAATGGTGTCCGCTCTCATTGCCATGAACTCCGCGACTCTGGTCAGGTTGTACCAGCCCGGCTGATCCATAATCAACTCGACTCTGCCATCGCTTGACTCTCGGATCTCTGCCACCTGGCCTCTCGTATGAGCCCACTGGTTAAAGGAAACCATTTCCAGATCCTGAATTCTGCCATAGCCAAGAAGCTCCGTATTATCGCAGATCAGACCGATATTTGTTCCGTCCTCATCATACAGATATTCGGGATTCTTCAATGTTCCTTCGCTTCTCGCACGCGTTGCGCGCACGTTGTCAACAAACAACTGCCGGGTCTGAACCGTAAATCCTAATTTGGTCAGATCATATACGTACACACCTTTTGTCTCTGTCTCGGTAAACGCTGAGCCCTCGATCTGAATACCGCCGCCGATCACAGGCTGTTCCGTATCTCCATCCGTTTCCGCCCTGAAGATGACGGAATAGCGGTTAGTGCCGCCGTGAGCATCGCTCAGCTTAATGGTCTTCGACTGATAATAATATCCGTCCGCCAAAACAACCTCGATGTTCCCTTCCATGGCCGTCTTGTCAATCGCCGCCAACTGGGCAATCGCGCCTGCCAATGTGGTGGGTGTCTCCGCGCTCGTTCCGTCCCCGGTACCGTCCACCGATACATAAATGGTCTTCCAAACGGTAGTGTTGGTCACTACCACTGGAATCTCTGCCTGGATAGCTGGGTTTGCCACGGACTGGACCTTGATCGTAGTCGTTCCCGCCGCGACCGCCAGCACCTCGCCCCACTCATCTACGGTTGCGATGCCCGGATTCGCGGAGGTATAGATCACCGTCTCATCTGCCATCACCCCTCCTTCAAAGGACAGGTCAGCGTTCAGGTCCAGATGACCGTCTACCGGCAGGGAAACGGTTGCCGGATCCACCGTAATACTTCCGGTTATCTCGCCTGAAACCGTCACGGTGATCTGAATCGGATTCAACGGAAACAGCGCCGAAGTCGCCGTGATCACCGCCTGTCCGTTCGCAATCGCAGTAACAACACCGTTCGCGTCAACGGTTGCGATGGAGGTATCACCGGACACATAGGTGATTCCCTGCACTGATGTGTTTTCCGGCACAAACTCAGGCTGCAGCTCAATGCTTGCCCCCTTGGGAAGCGTTATCTCTGTTTTACCAAAGCTTACCGACTGGCCGTCTACAAAAGCAGTCACCGACAAATCGTCAAGATAGATCGTGCCGCTGGTTGCTGCTGAGTAAAATCCAACCACAACACTGTTCATCGTTTGTGTGCTGTCACAAGGGTATTTTTCCATGTTCGCAGCATTCAGCGCGATATAGCTTCCGTCAATCCACAGCTCCCGCACATTGTTTTTAAGATCTACCACTTCCCGCACCGTATGCCAGCCGCTGTCCAGACCGGTTACCGCAGTCTGCCAGTAATCCCGAACGCCTGAATACTGCAGGGTAGAGCCATTATTCAACACGAGATTCAACGGTGATTTGGCACTTCCATTGTACGCCAAGCACGGCAGCCAGATTGTCCCTGAGCCCGCCTTCGCTTTAAAGCGATACGTCATTACCGCCTTCTCCGCATCCTCAAAATAGTAATGCATAAAATACTGCGAACTCCGCGCAGCCGTCTGGGTCAGCTCAACCATCTTGTTGGTTTCGCTTTCT
>JAFSBP010000410.1 GCA_017437205.1 Lachnospiraceae bacterium | reverse complement strand
CTGCGATGGCGGCGAGGATCGCTGTGGGTTTGGATCCTGTTACAAACAAACCTATAACCGCATGGTTAACCAACTGAAAGGAGTCAATCACATGAGAGTAGCAGTTACTTACGAAAACGGACAGATTTTCCAGCATTTCGGACATACGAAGCAGTTTAAGGTATACGAGGTCTGCGATGGCCGCATCGTTTCCTCCGAGATTGTAGATACAAACGGCAGTGGACACGGCGCATTGGCCGGTGTTCTGACCGCATTGAACACAGACGCATTGATCTGCGGAGGTATCGGCGGCGGTGCACAGGCAGCCTTGGCAGCGGCCGGGATCAAACTGTTCGGCGGCGTTTCCGGAGATGCAGACAGTGCAGTGGCAGCCTTCGCTTCCGGCAACCTGGAGTTTAACCCGAACGTTCAATGTAATCATCACGGCGAGCACCATCATCATGATCACCATGATGGCCATTGTGGCGAACACGGCTGCGGTGGGGAACATCACTGCGGAAATCACTGATCTATACACAAAATCGAGGCGGTCACCTGGCGTGGCCGCTTTTTGTGACAAAATCACGGAACTTCCCTCCATTTTCGGGTATACTACAGACAAATAAAGAAAACGGAGGTCAAGACAATGATTATTAATATGAATAGAGAAGCATTTGAGAACGCAATGAAGGAAAAGAACAAGCCGGTTTTAGTAGATTTCTGGGCGCCCTGGTGTGTGTACTGTCGCAGAATCGGGCCTGCATTTGACAAACTGGGTGAGGAACTCAGTGATCAACTGGTTTTCGGAAAAATCAATATCGATGAAGAGAACGCTCTTGCCGTTCAGGAGCAGATTGAAGTAATCCCGACGCTGGTTCTCTATCAGAACGGACAGGCCATCGGTTCCATCGTGGCTCCTGAATCCAAGGCGAAGATTGAAGCCTTCATCCGTGAGTCATTAAATCAGGAGGTAAAGTAATGAACATTTATGATATGATCGTCATTGGCGGCGGCCCCGGTGGCTACACTGCCGCACTCTACGGGGCACGGGCAGGACTTAACGTTCTGGTATTAGAGAAACTCTCCGCGGGAGGCCAGATGGCTCTGACCTCACAGATTGACAATTATCCCGGCTTCGAGGAAGGTATTGACGGTTTCCTTCTGGGAGAGAAAATGCAGGCCGGTGCTGAGCGCTTCGGTGCCGAGACAAAACTTGCGGAAGTCTTTTCTGTAGATCTCTCCGGATCCGTGAAGACCATCCACACCAGTGAAGGCGATTTCCAAAGCAAAACAGTGGTGCTGGCCACCGGTGCCAACCCCAGAAGCTTAGGTGTCGCAAACGAGAAGGAGCTGATTGGACGCGGTGTCAACTACTGCGCAGCCTGCGACGGAATGTTCTACCGCGGAAAGACGGTCGTTGTGGTCGGCGGTGGAAATACGGCTGCAGCAGACGCAATGCTCCTCTCCCGCGTGGCAAAAAAGGTCATCCTCGTCCACCGCAGGGATACGCTCCGCGCGACGAAAATCTACCATGAGCCGTTAATGAAAGCGGAAAACGTGGAGTTTCGCTGGAACAGCACCGTTTCTGAACTTCTTTACGACAAAAAAATCACCGGCATCATCATCAAAGATGTGAATACCGGTGAGGAATCTCAGATAGATTGTGATGGAATATTCATCAGTGTTGGAAGAGTACCCGCCACGGAGTTAGTAAAAAATCAGCTTGATCTGGATGCCTCCGGCTATGTGATCGCCGATGAGTCCACTAAGACCAACCTCCCGGGCATCTTCGCCGTGGGTGATGTGCGTACCAAGGCACTCAGACAGGTGGTAACAGCGGTAGCAGACGGTGCGGTAGCCGCACACCATGCGGAGGAATATCTGCTCACCGCTGAGTAACCGCTCATACAACGCAGACGATTAACTTGATTGCCGACAAAAGAAAATGTCGGCAATCTACTTGCGTGGCAGAATAACCCCAAACTCCACACTCTCTGCAGCAGGCGGCACTGATTCATCCATCGTGTTTTTTACGGTACAGACACCGCGATGAAGCTCCACAATGTTTTTTACCAATGCCAGACCCAAACCGGTTCCCGGCTCTCGTCCGGACACTTCGCCACGGTAAAAGCTGTCCCATACTTTTTTGATTACTTCATCGCTCAAATGCTTAGAAGTGTTTTTCAGATAAAAATAAACGCACTTTTCATCTTGATATATGCGGAGATGTATGTTTCCTCCGGGAGGCGCGTACTTGTGGGCATTGCTCAGCAGATTGGTGATGACCTGCCCCATCCGTCCCTCATCCGCAGTAATCTGAATATCCTCAGAAAACTCGCAGACCAACTGTTGACCTTTGTTTTCAATCATCGGGGAAAACATATCGACCACCGACCGGGTGAGCGAAGTCAATGAAAACTGCTCCACCGCCAGTTTCACCTTTCCGGCCTCAAGTCGTGACAGATCCAGCATCTGCAGCACCAGGGCATCCATCTTCTCTGACTCCTCCAGAATCACGGAGAGATATTTATCCGACTTATCCTCGGCGATACCGGCCTGAAGCCCCTCTGCATAGCTGTGGATCACTGCCAGCGGTGTCTTCAATTCATGGGTGATATTGGACACTAGCTGCTTGCGGTTTTCCTCCGCTGATCTGGCGTATTCCAACGCCTTGTTCAAGCGGCTGATCTCCGCCTTCGCCTTCTCCAACTCGTGGTACGAGTCCTCCACATACTGCTGCAATCGCCTCGGCTCACTCCAATCAGCGGACACACTCACCGGAACCCCTGCCGAAATTGCAGCCACCATATTTTCCAGTGGACTAATCAGTTCCTTTTTAATATGGAGAACTACGAAAATCCCGCCTGTCAATATAAGCGCCAAGGTGACAATATAAAACGGAATCAGGCGAATCATCGCATACTTCATCGGTTGAAAACGGACGGCAATCGCAAAATCATATGCGCCATATTGGTCCTTATTATTCGTATATTGATTCGTTATCACCGCATCCCAAAGGCTTTTTCTACTGTAGTCTTCCTCAGAAACACTATCCGCGTAGAGAAGTTCAGAAAGACCGCTAAACTTTACACCATTGATTGTCAGCGGACAATCCTCGGTGATCATACCACTGATACGCCATGCGTAGATGGTTTCAAGCTCCTGCTCCACCCCATCTTCCACCGTTAAGCGCTCACTCCACACCAGCGAGTCACGAAGACGATTAACCTCTGTTATCTGCGCGGTAAGCATATTGCGGCACCGCCCCTCTTCGACAGATACCGGATGAAATGCATTCCCCTCAAAGTGGCCGGTGAGCTTGAATACATGGATCGTCATTCCCTCAAGGTCGCTCACTTGCATATTAGAATCGAGAAAGTCTGAAAAGGCATCTGCTCCGCCGTCGATTTTGGAGAGATCAACATAACCACGACCGAGGACCTCAGTATTTCCCTCATTCCATTTTTCTTCATTCGTATAGACAAAAGTAAGATAATCTCCATTTTGCATGAGTATCTGTCCACTTTCGTCATAATAAAGGACAGCCATCTCAAACTCGCGGCCGATCTTCTCGCCCTTCCACATCCAATCGTCCAGCACACTG
>JAFSBP010000409.1 GCA_017437205.1 Lachnospiraceae bacterium | reverse complement strand
GTATGTTCTATAAGCGCCGTGATTATTCTACCGTGATCAACGGTAAAAACCCTATTGTTGCACATGAGTTCCTTGGTGCGGATGTGAGCGGAAAGACTGTGATCATCATGGATGATATGATCTCCTCAGGTGAAAGTATGCTGGATACAGCGCGTGAACTGAAAGAACGCGGTGCTGCAAAGGTAATCATCTGCTGTACTTTTGGACTGTTTACTGATGGGTATGAAAAGTTTGATGAGTTCTATAACAGAAGATGGTTCGATTATGTGGTGACTACAAACCTGGTGTACTGTTCTCCCGAACTTTTGGAGAAGCCCTGGTATGTGGAAGCCGATATGACCAGATTTACCGCCCGTATTCTGAATACGCTGAATCATGATCAGACGATGTCTGATTTGATGGCTCCGACCACCAGAATTCAAAAGTTGGTTAATCAGTATAATGAAGCAAGAAAAAATGAATTTTCTCAGTTCAGACTGGATTTAGAGTGAATTTAGGAGGATACTTTTTATGGAAAACAAGAATGTATTTATCATGACACATCCGTTGATTCAGCACAAAATTTCCCTGCTTCGCGATCAACGTACCGGTACCAATGAGTTTCGTAAATTGATTGAGGAAATCGCTACCCTCATGGGGTATGAGGCGCTTTCTGATCTTCCCTTGGAGGATGTTGAGGTTACCACACCTATCGAGACCTGTATGACACCGATGATTGCCGGAAAGAAACTCGCGATCGTACCGATCTTGCGTGCCGGTCTTGGTATGGTAAACGGTATTCTTGCACTGGTTCCTACCGCAAAGGTTGGACACATCGGCCTGTACCGCGATCATGAGACTCATGAGCCTCATGAATATTATTGCAAGCTCCCCAGTCCGATTGAGCTGCGCACCATCTGCGTGCTTGACCCTATGCTTGCAACCGGTGGCTCTGCCGTTGCAGCAGTGGATTTTATCAAGCAGCACGGTGGAAAGAACATTAAGTTTATGTGTATTATCGCGGCTCCAGAAGGCTTAAAGCGTCTTCAGGAAGCACATCCCGATATTCAGATTTACATTGGGCATATGGATCGTCAGCTTAACGAAAACGCGTATATTTGCCCCGGCCTCGGTGACGCGGGAGATCGTATTTTCGGAACGAAATAACGTAGTTAAAGAGACCCAAAAGGTCTCTTTTCTATCAAAAGGTCTTTGAAAGGTGACACTATGAAACAAAAAGGACATTTGATCAAAGAAATCATACCGGGTTCGATTGCTGAGGAGATGGAGATTGAAGCAGGAGATTGCCTGATTTCCGTCAATGGTGAGACGCTTGAAGATATTTTTGACTATCAGTATTTAGTAGAAGATGAGTATATTGAACTGATAGTGAAAAAGGCTAATGGCGAGGAATGGGAGCTTGAGATTGAGAAGGATGAGGATGAAGATATCGGACTTATCTTTGATAATGGGCTGATGGACGATTATCGCTCCTGTACGAATAACTGTGTTTTCTGTTTCATTGATCAGATGCCGCCCGGAATGCGTGATACCCTTTACTTTAAAGATGATGATTCGAGACTATCCTTTTTGCAGGGGAATTATATTACCCTAACCAACATGAAGCAGAAAGATATTGACCGGATCATTCGTTTTCACTGGTCACCGATCAATATCTCGGTACAGACGACGAATCCTAAACTACGATGCGAGATGCTGAAAAATCGCTTTGCCGGAAAGGTATTGTCCTATCTAAAACAGCTTTATGAGGCAGGAATTACAATGAATGGACAGATTGTCCTCTGTCCTGGCTTGAATGACGGAAAAGAATTGGAGAAAACGCTCATTGATTTGTGTGAATATATTCCAATGATGCAGAGTGTATCAGTAGTGCCAGTTGGACTCACTAAATATCGTGAGGGATTATATCCGTTGTCTCCGGTGGATGAAAAGGCGGCGAAAGAGACACTGTCCATCATTCGCAGTTTCAGAGAAAAGATATATGCTGAGCACGGAATACACTTTGTTCACGCCAGCGATGAGATCTATCTGATGGCAGGGGAGCCAATTCCTGCCGAGGAAGAATACGACGGTTATCCGCAGTTGGAAAATGGTGTGGGAATGCTGAGGCTGTTAATGGATGAAACTGGCGAGG
>JAFSBP010000408.1 GCA_017437205.1 Lachnospiraceae bacterium | reverse complement strand
TTTGAAGGGAAGTGTATTTTTTGCCTGTGACTTGGCAAAGATGCTGGATATGGAGGTATATCTGGATTTCATGACCGTTTCCAGCTATGGCAGCGGTACGGCCAGCACCGGTGCGGTGAAGATTAAGAAGGATCTGGATCATCCGATTGAGGGAAAACATGTGCTGATCGTGGAGGATATCATTGACTCCGGTCATACCTTGAGTGCATTGTTGCCCATGCTTCGATTGAGAAAGCCCGCATCCATTGAGGTTGCGACGATCTTGGATAAACCTTCCCGTCGTGTAAGACACGAGGTAGAAGTGAAGTATACCGGCTTCCAAATTCCCGATGAGTTTGTGGTGGGTTACGGTCTGGATTATGACCAGAAGTACAGAAACCTGCCCTATATCGGTGTGCTGGAGTTTGTGGAAGAGTAATAAAGACGGTCTGTAAAGGCCAAGGAGGATAGACTGATTGGAAAGACAGCGTAGAGGAAATGGGGGCTTTGTGTTTGCCCTGATTTTGTTGGTAGTGTGGGGGTTGTTCTGGATGACCTCCATGAGCAATACGGCGGATGTGATTTCACTGAACAGCTATGAGGAACTGCTCGCTTCAGGACAGATTAAAGAGGCTGTAATCACTCCGAATAAGGAGACGCCTACCGGAGAGGTGGCGCTGAAGCTGACGAGCGGTAAGGAATATCTGTTGTACATTGATGATGTGGCGGAGATCAGAAAAGAGCTGGTGGGCGCACAGGTGACGGTGTTTGAGCGGGATGTTCCCTCGGAGAGCACGTTTTTGAGTATTGTGCTGCCCATTTTGGTGGGAATGTTCATTGTGGCGATGCTTGTTCTCTTGATGATGAACCGCATGATGGCAGCCGCGTCCGGCGGTGGAAATAATTCAAAGATGATGAATTTCGGAAAGAGCCGGGCGAAGATGGTAAAGGGACTGGAAGGAATCAATTTCGGCAGTGTGGCAGGTCTTCAGGAGGAGAAGGAAGACCTGACGGAGATTGTAGATTTCCTGAAAGCACCTGAGAAGTATATCCGCGTGGGCGCGCGCATCCCGAAGGGTGTGCTGCTTGTCGGTCCTCCCGGAACCGGAAAAACGTTGCTTGCGAAGGCGGTTGCCGGCGAGGCAAAGGTGCCGTTTTTCAGTATATCGGGCTCTGATTTTGTGGAGATGTTCGTCGGCGTCGGCGCATCCCGAGTGAGAGATCTGTTTGAGGAAGCGAAGAGAAATTCCCCCTGTATTATTTTTATCGATGAGATTGACGCGGTGGCCAGACGCAGAGGAACCGGTATGGGCGGCGGTCACGATGAGCGCGAGCAGACGTTGAACCAGTTGTTGGTGGAGATGGACGGCTTTGGCGTCAATGAAGGAATCATTGTGATGGCGGCGACCAACCGTGTGGATATCTTGGACCCCGCGATCCTTCGTCCCGGTCGTTTTGACCGAAAGGTGATGGTTGGACGTCCCGATGTGAAGGGCCGCGAGGAGATTCTTCGCGTTCATGTGCGCAATAAGCCGCTGGGCGATGATGTGGATCTTAAGCAGGTGGCCAGAACTACCGCCGGATTTGTTGGTGCGGATCTGGAGAATCTGATGAATGAGGCGGCTATTGTTGCCGCAAAGGATAACCGCCAGTATATCCGTCAGGAGGATATTGACCAGTCCTTTATTAAGGTTGGTATCGGCGCGGAAAAGAAGAGCAAGGTGATCCCGGAGAAAGACAGACGAATCACGGCCTTCCACGAGGCAGGCCACGCGATTTTGTTCCATGTGCTTCCCGATGTGGGACCGGTGCACACCGTATCCATTATCCCTACCGGTATCGGAGCGGCAGGTTATACCATGCCCCTGCCGGAGCGTGACAATATGCATCTGACAAAGAGCCGCATGCTGCAGGATATCATGGTATCCCTTGGCGGACGTATCGCGGTGGCAATCGTCTTTGGCGACATTACCACCGGTGCGTCTCAGGATATAAAGAGTGCGACAGAGACTGCCCGCGCGATGGTGACGCAGTACGGTATGAGTGAGAAGGTCGGCATGATCTGTTACGGAAGTGATGACGATGAGGTATTCATCGGACGCGATCTGGCACACACTCGCAGCTACGGCGAGTCAGTGGCGACAGTGATCGACAGCGAAGTGAAGGCGATCATCGATGATTGCTATGAGAAAGCAGAAAGTCTGATCAGAGAGCATCAGGATATCCTGTACAAGGCGGCAGACCTTTTGATGGAAAAGGAAAAGATCACCGGAGAGGAATTCGAAGCATTATTTAATTGACAGGATTTGGAGAATTTCTATGGAACCGATCAATCGACGTGCCTTGTTTTCGGACGAATCGGAGTCTTTCGTGACTCCGTTTGCTCCGAAGGCAGGGCAGAACGTGACAATTACACTTAGAACTGCAAAATCAGATCCGGACTCAGTAAAGCTGCTTGTCCGTGGGGAGGCGCCCATTTTGATGGAACGCCGCCGTACGGATGAGCTTTTTGACTATTTCGAGGCGGAGTATCCGGTGAAGGATGAGCGGATGCAGTATGCATTTTGTGTGAAAAAGGCGTTCGAAGTCTGCTATTACCAGCGATTCGGCGCGGTGGATGAACTTTGTGAGGACGGTTACTTTCTGATCGTTCCGGGATTTTGCGTGCCGGAATGGACGCGAGGCGCGGTATATTACCAGATTTTTGTGGACCGTTTCTGCAACGGAGACAAGACCAATGACGTGTTGGACGATGAGTATTTTTACATGAAGAATGCCCGTGTTACGCAGGTGAAGGACTGGAATGCGCTGCCGGAAGCGATGGACGTGGCCAGATTTTACGGCGGTGATCTGCAGGGAATACTCGACAAACTGGATTATCTGCAGAACATGGGTGTACAGGTGCTCTACCTGAATCCGATCTTTGTGTCGCCCTCAAATCACAAGTATGACACTCAGGATTATGATCACAGTGATCCCCACTATGGAGTGATTTTACCGGAGGCCGTGGATGTGTCGGAGGTTGCTGCGACGGAAGATGAGTCAGTGGCAGATGCAGCCGGAGCGGTAAAAACTGAGCGTGCTTCTTCTGACCGCAATGCCCTCTATCGCAAACGTGTGACCTCGCCGGAGAACCTTGAGGCCAGCAATCAGCTATTTATCCGTCTGGTTGAGGAGGCGCACCGCAGAGACATGAAAGTGGTGATTGATGGCGTCTTCAATCACTGTGGTTCGTTCAACAAATGGATGGATCGCGAGTTAATTTACGAGGGGCAGCCCGACTATGCGCCGGGGGCGTATGTGTCGGAGAAAAGCCCTTACCGCACATTTTTCTGTTTCAAAGGGACGGGGAAATGGCCGTACAATGAGGACTATAAAGGCTGGTGGGATCACGCCACCCTGCCTAAATTAAATTATGAGGGTTCACCGGAGCTCTATCAATATGTGATCGACATCGCGAAAAAATGGGTTTCTCCGCCCTTTAATGTGGACGGTTGGCGCCTCGACGTGGCGGCGGATCTGGGGGACACCCCGGAGACGAACCATCGGTTCTGGCAGGATTTCCGCGCTGCGGTGAGGGAGGCGAACCCGAAGGCAATTGTGCTGGCAGAGCATTACGGCGACCCAGCGCCGTGGTTAAACGGAAAAGAGTGGGATACCGTGATGAACT
Organism: Lachnospiraceae bacterium; assembly: GCA_017437205.1. Classification (GTDB taxonomy): domain Bacteria; phylum Bacillota; class Clostridia; order Lachnospirales; family Lachnospiraceae; genus RGIG423. The sequence continues at coordinate 2,976 of JAFSBP010000408.1, read as the reverse complement.
ACGATGGCTTTATGGAGCCGGTGACTTGGTTTTTGACCGGTATGGAGAAGCACAGCGATCGGTTTGAGGCTCATCGGATTGGTGACGCGGCAGGCTTTTTGGCGCAGATGAAGGATTTCATGCGCAGAACACCCAGACCGGCCGTTGAGGCGGCGTTGAATCAGCTCTCCAACCATGACCATTCCCGCTTCCTGACGAGAACAAATCATAAGGCGGGGCGCATTGCCACCCTCGGCAGTGCAGCGGCAGGAGAAAATATAAATAAAGATGTGTTTCGGGCGGCGGTGGTCATGCAGATGACCTGGCCGGGTGCCCCCGGCATCTATTACGGCGATGAGGCCGGAATGTACGGTTTTACCGATCCGGACAATCGCAGAACCTACCCGTGGGGGAACGAGGATTTTGAACTCATTGAGTTCCACTGCGATATCAGTTGGATGCATTACCGCCATTCTGCCCTCAGAACCGGCGCGTTGAAGCCACTGATTGCAGAGAAAAATCTGTTGTCCTACGGACGGTTTAACGCAGAAGAGCAGTTAGTAATCGCAGTGAATACGGCAGACCAAGAGCGTATGGTGACGATTCCCGTGTGGGAGATCGGTGTCACGGCCGGAACGAAGATGGTTCGTCTGATCAAGACCGGAAGAAACCGGTACAATGTAGGACGAAAAGATTTTGAGGTGACGGCAGACGGTATGCTCTGCGTGAAGATGTATCCCATGTCATCGGTGGTATTTATAGCGGAGAAGGATGATTGCGTCATTTAAAAAGAAACAGACAAATCAATGTTTATAGCCCATTGGTTTGCCTGTTTTTTTGTGTCATAGAGTGCGTTTTTATTTCAGTTGCTCCAAATATCTGTCCCGATCCTCAAGCGGTACTGCCAACGCTTCCATGGCCTTCTCTGCCGGGAGATTTAGGTTGGCCATGAGGCTTCGGAGGCCAGAAAGCGTGGCAGCATCGAAGCCGCGTTTTTCACCGATGGCAATGCCATCCGCAAGTGCTTTTTCTCGTTCGATAATTTTTTCTTCCCACGTCTGCATATACTTCACCCCGATTTCTTCGCTGAGCTTGATGCGATTACTACCAAATCACCACTCTCTTGGAGGGAGCGAGATACATGCCGTCAGTCTTCTTTACGTTGAAGGCAGCATACCACTCAGGGAAGTTTCTGGGGGGCATATTTGCACGCAGGTAGCAGGGACCGTGTACGTCCACCTGAAGCAGCAGAGCCTGATACTCGGGCTTTGCCTTCTGGCACCATACTCTTGCCCAGTTGGCAAAGTATTCCTCAAAGGAAACACCCTCGGTATGGGACATGATGTCCAGGGTTACGGCCATACCGCCGTTGTCGGCGATGTTTTCGCTGACAGTAAACTTACCGTTGACGGTACCCCAAGGGAGTTCAATGCCGTCGAACTGCTTGATCATGGCGTTGACCTTCTTGTTGAACTTTCGCTCGTCAGCCTTGGTCCACCAGTTGTTCAGGTTACCCAACTCATCGCACTTCGCACCGTTGGAGTCGAAGGCGTGAGAGATCTCGTGACCGATCACAGCACCGATGCCGCCCAGGTTCTCGCTTCTGGTCTGATGGATGGAGTAGAAAGGAGGCTGCAAAATAGCCGCGGGGAAGGTGATATCGTTGACAAAGGGATCGTAGCAGGCGTTCACCATATGTCCGGGCATTGCCCAATGGGTGCGATCCACTTCCTCGTTCAGCTTGGCAAAGTTTTCTGCCCTGCGGATCTGTTTCAGGGAGGATACGATGTCAAACAGGGATTTGCTCTCGTCGAACACCAGCTTATCGTAGATTTCTTCCACGCGGTCGGGGTATCCCATCTTGATGCCCATCTTGCTGAGCTTTAAGATGGCCTTATCCTTGGTAGCCTGCTCCAGAATGTCATTGTTCATGATGCGCTTCTGGTAGGTGGCAACAATCTGCTTTACAATGTCAATGATGTCCTTCTTCGCTTCCTCACCGAAGTATTTCTCGCCGTAGTACAGGCCCACGGGCTCGCTGTACATACCGGAAGCCAGCTGGTATGCAAACTTTTCGGGGGAAGAAACTGCGGCAATACCGGAGAGGGCTCTGTAGAAGGCACCGCCCAGATCACGCAGCTCCTCGGACAGCAAAGAGCAGCTATTATACAATGTGGTCACATAAGCCCACCTTTTGTACATTTCGAAGGTGTCCGGATTAAATACTTCCTTGAAATTCTTGAAGTATCTGGGCTCCGCTACAATAATTTCCTCGGGAACGAAGCCGAACAGGTCGGAAAGCAGCTTCTTCAGATTCAGTGGCTTTACCATGCCTGCCACTCTGCCGGTCTTCATCGGGTTGTACATCTTAACATACTCAGACCATTCCTCGCTGGTCTTAACATACTTGGCAATGAGGGCATCAAATGCGAGAGTGTCGCGGATCAGCAGGTCGATTTCTTCCTCGCTGTGTCCGGCGATAGCCAGCACCTGCTTTGCGAAGTTGCTCCAAAGATTCAGCATCATATCTTTCTGCTGTTCTTTTCCCTCTGCATAATAGGATGCGTCGGGCAGGATCACACCGGGGCCCTGAACCATGACGCAATGATGGGTGGTGTCCTTCATATTCGGCTCCACCGCAATGCTGATGGGCATGGCGATTCCTTTGAGGATCAGTTCTTTCGCGTGAAGATTGTAGCCGCGCAGGGTGCCGAGCTTCTTGAGGATAGCCAGATGCTTCAGCGCCGGCTTGATGCCGTGTTTTTTCTTTCTTTTCACATCTTTTGCGAGGGTGTACAGGGTGCAGGCTCTGGCCAGATGCTCATTGGGATAAGATGCGATCTCACACATAGCGTTAAATTCGCCGATCATGAGCTTTTCCACATCAGTGCCAAGGGCGGCGAAGCCGCCGGCAACGGGCATATCCTCGGGGATCACCAACTCATCCAGTTTTGCCTGATTTACATAGGTATACAGGTCGTCTTGAATTCTGATTTT
>JAFSBP010000407.1 GCA_017437205.1 Lachnospiraceae bacterium | reverse complement strand
GCGGTGTCCTTATGGTCACCGGTAATCATGACAACGCGGATACCTGCACGGTTACATTCCTCAACCGCCAGCTTAACCTCCGGACGGATGGGGTCAATCATACCATGGAGACCGATAAATACCAGTTCCTGCTCCAGATATTCGGGAGACAGATCGGTGGGAAGCTCGTCCCAAACACGGTACGCGCCGGCAAGCACACGGAGTGCCTTGTCCGCCATCCCGCTGTTCTCAGAAAGGATGCGTGCTCTGTCATCTTCCGTCATCTCGCGAACACCCTCTGCGGTGTGAATCTTCGTACAACGACGAAGCAGCTCATCGGGAGCGCCCTTTGTGTACTGAACCACATGACCGTTCTCCGGATGCAGGGTACTCATCATCTTACGCATGGAGTCAAAAGGAGCCTCGCCCACGCGTGGATATTCTTTCTTCAAATCATTTTTAGAAAGTCCAATCTTATATGCATAAGCAACCAACGCCGCCTCAGTAGGCTCACCGGTAATCTCACCCTTCTCATCAACCTCTGCGTCAGAGCAAAGAGCCATCGCACGGGCAAGCAATTTCTCATCCGCACTGTGTTCTTCAACAACAGTCATCTTGTTCTGGGTAAGGGTACCGGTCTTATCTGAACAAATAACCTGAGTACATCCCAGAGTCTCTACTGCAGTCAGCTTACGGATTACCGCGCGCTGCTTTGACATACGGGTAACACCCATGGAAAGAACAATCGTTACAACGGCTGCCAGACCCTCAGGGATCGCGGCAACTGCCAAACTGATTGCGACCATAAAGGAATCAAGCGCAACATGCATATCCAGTGTTCCTGCCTTAAATACACCGAGAGCGAACACCACAACACTGATCACCAATACCAGCACAGTAAGGATACGGCTCAACTCATTCAGCTTCTTCTGCAGAGGGGTAACCTCCTCCTCCGCCTGCGCAAGCGCCTCAGCGATACGTCCCATCTCGGTATCCATACCGGTCGCAGTCACCTCTGCGGTACCACGGCCATATACAACGGAGCTGCCCATATAAAGCATGTTCTTGCGATCACCGAGAGGAATCTCTTTTCCATCCTCGGAAACCGGAGGCTCAACCTGTTTCAGTACCGGAACAGACTCTCCGGTGAGCGCAGCCTCTTCCACTTTCATAGACGCACATTCCAAAATAATCGCATCTGCAGGCACAGAATCACCGGCCTCCAGCGCAATGATATCACCAACAACCAAATCTTCACTCTTAATGGTAATCAAATGACCGTCACGCCAAACCTTTGTCATCGCAGCAGTCATCTCTTTGAGCGCCTCAATTGCTGCCTCTGCCTTGCTCTCCTGTACAACGCCGAGCACAGAGTTCAATACAACAACGCCGAGAATGATGAATACATCGGTAGGAGACTCGCCCTCAAATGCCGCTGTGACTGCGGACAATCCCGCCGCACACAGCAAAACGATGATCATCGGGTCCGCCAGCTGCTTCAGAAAGCGTTTAACCAGACCATCTTTCTTTGCCTCGACCAACTTGTTCTTTCCGTACTTTTCCAGACGCGCATTTGCTTCCTGGGTAGACAATCCTGTCATTCTTTTTTGTTCCTCACTTTCTTCATAGTAATGTCTGCCATATGCAGACGAGTTTTTCACTCCTGCAGGGGAGCCGGAGCCTAAAGAAAAGGTCCGGCGTTTGCCGAACCTGTAAACTCATCGCAGGAGACCAGGTACAGCAAAACCATACATGAGTCTCATTACACTCTGCAACTGGATGCAGACGCAGTAAAGCCGGACCCGGAGGGTCGTGATGACGACTTTACTGTACCGCCCGGATAATCCGGATATCGCGGCACTAACTACTCCCTCATATTTGATGTATCCATCTTCTGTCCGGACACATCTGATGATTTATCATCATATCACATTTTCGCAAACCCTGTCAAGGTAGCTCGGCAAGTTTTTCCATTTTCTTCAGATTTTGTTTAAAGTGTACAAATTTCCTTTAGATTTTATACCCTTCCACAGATTCATTCTGAGTGAGTGATCGGACAATGACCGGATATCCGTAAGTTTTATTCACCTGGACCCAAACCTGATCTCCCACCTTATGTTTTAGCAATGCCTTTCCCATCGGTGATTCAATACTGATCCGACCCTTTAACGAGTCTTCCTGAGCGGTGGTCACTACTGTAATCACCTCAGTCTCGTCATCCTCCGGCAAAAAAAGTTCAACTGTCGTATTCAGACCGATCTCGTCCTGTGCATTGTCACTTTCCACAATAGTGGCAGTCTTAATAATGCGCTCTAAATAGCGGATTCGGCTCTCGTTCTTATTTTTGTCACGTTTCGCCGCATAATATTCAAAATTTTCGCTTAAATCACCCTGCGCCCTCGCTTCCTTTACCGCTTCAATGGCTTCTTTTCTCACCACTAACTTCCGATGCTCGATTTCCGCGCGGATCCGTTCAATATCCGCTTTGGTCAACTGATTATACATTTCCTATCCTCTTCTACATTTTATTCATGGGTACATTCCCCACTCGCATCTATCCAGTTTTGCGCTACCGCTTCGCTTAAAGCGTCTCAAGCCACTGAATCAGTTCCGCAAAGGTTCCTCGCTTCCCCTGATGGTGGCATTCCTCTCTGGCAATCAAATTGTCAGTTACCAAAAATCCTTCAATCCCCACTTGTTCTGCTGCCCACATATCTTCCTTCTCATCGTTTCCAATCATCACACAGTCTTCCGGTGAAAAACCAAAGCGTGCAATAATATCCCGATAGTATTCAGGATTCGGTTTGCAGAACCGCTCCGTATCGTAGGTAGTGACCAGATCAAAATCGCTCATCTTAAGACCGGCCCACTCCACTCTTCCCTCCACAGCAATGGACGGATACAGCGGACTGGTCGCAAGAATCACTTTCTCCGCCTTCTCATGAGCCAGTTTTACCGCTTCTGCCACCAACGGGTTTACTCCGCAGATTGCCTTTGCCTGGTGATACTCATTCTGATAAAAGTTTTCATAGATTTCCTCGTCCTCGCGGCAATCCCTTCCCATACAGGCATTCATCACTGCCCAGAAACGCTCCTCGTTGGTCATGGTACCGTCATTGTGAAGCATCGCCTCTACACCTCCCCACATTCCCTTCTTAAACTGTTCGGGATCATAACCATGACCGACCATTTTTCTACCCAACAGCCCAAAATACATCTTGATAAACTCATCGAGATTCATCGGCAACAAGGTACCGTCCAAATCAAACAAAATTGCCTTTTTCATTTTAAACTCTCCCTGTATATTTTTTCCTTTTCCGGTAATACTTGTACTATGATGTTAAAAAATTTTATTCAATGCGGCTTCATTGGCTGGGGAGCTGAACTGATCTGGACCGGCCTTCACAACCGAATCAAACACCACGACAAGCGATTTATGGGGCATTCTTCTATCTTTATGTTTCCCATCTATGGTATGGCTGCGCTTTTAAAACCCTGCTCCGAACTCCTTCGCAGAAAAAACTCCGGCAAATTATCTAGAGGACTGTTCTACATGACCATGATTTTTCTCACAGAGTACAGTACTGGGTTCCTTTTAAAAAAAGCAAATCGCTGCCCTTGGGACTACAGCGATGCACCGCTTAATATCAACGGGCTAATCCGTCTAGACTATGCCCCCTGCTGGTTCGCCCTCGGTCTATTTTATGAAGGACTCATGTCCCGCCATGACAAGTTCCGAGAAAATTATGACCACTCTGAAAACTCCACCCTGGAAAATACCTGACCGGCAACCTCGTAAATTTTTTCAATGGGAATCACAGTCTGATCAGACATCCACAAACAACGCTCATACGCATCAATCTTTTTCACAGTTCCGGTGGTCGTCACATACGCACCCCCGGACTTTTTTTCATCCGGAAGGAAATAGGTGATCTGCACTTTTGGTGATTCTTTTATATGGTCTTTCATCCAACGAAGCTTTAAATCCACTTCTATCCTGCGATCCTCATCCAACAAAACAAACTCATCTGTCTGTCTTGCTG
>JAFSBP010000406.1 GCA_017437205.1 Lachnospiraceae bacterium | reverse complement strand
GATTTCACAGTCCGACGCCGTCAGGGCAATCACTCTCGTCGCCGGTGCATCCAATTCGATGACGCGATCCTTCTGGTCGGTCACCACGATGGCAGCTTCGCCGCCCGTCGGATCGCCAGCGGACTGTTCTGCATCACCACCGCAGCCACACAGAACTCCGGCCACAAGAACCAGAGTCAACAAGAAACTCCACACTCTTTTTTTCATTTGTCCCTCTCCTTTCCGCGCCGCCAAAAAATAAAGCAGCGCTGTCCGAGAGAACAGCGCATGAAAAACGTCCGCAAATGATTTGACGTTTCTACATTACACTTTCCCATCGTCCGTAAGAAAATGCAATTACAATATCGACAGGCAGGTCTTCTGACTCAGGCCTCATCGTCGCATTTCATCTTCCCGTGTCTCCACAGTGATCTTTAAAATGCGGCTCTTCCTTTACAGCGGCGCGACCGTGCGGGCTTTTCACCCGGCTTCCCTATTCTCCCGACCTGAGGCCGGGCACCTGCGATAACCTAATTGTCTAAAATTATCTACTCTTCATTATACTCCGGGGACTGCAGTTCCACAACCCCCAAAGTTCCTCATTCGTCATCCTTCGCCAGAGTCTCGTATTCGCCTCTCAGCATGGACATCAAATGAACGTCATATAAAATACCATTCTTCCTGCAGTTCTTTCTCAGAACCCCTTCGTACTGGAATCCCAAAGACAGATACATATGACTGGCAGGATTTCCGGTATAGTGGTCCAGATACATGCGTTCCAGATCCAGAATATCGAAGCAGTAACTCATGATGGCCTTCATGGCTTGTTTTCCCAAGCCCTTTCCACGCAAGCCGGTGTCCGCGATGTAGATACGCCACAATTCCGCTTTCCAGCCTTCGATGATGTCCGCCAGAACGATGCGCCCGATGGGCTCTCCATCAATCACGCCCTCCGGCGTGTCCTTTTTCCAACAGATCGTAAACTGCTGCGCCGACGAATCGTCTTCGTCAGCGATGAACTTCTTTGCACATTCCTCCATGGTCTGGCCGTCGCGGATGGAGAAAAACTCCGTCACCGCAGGATTCCGTTCCCAAACATGAAAATATTCCAGGTCCGCCCACACCGACGGACGAATGATCAAATCTTGCGTTTCAAAAAACATGAGGCACCTCCTTGATATGAGTCTATCATATCGCAGAGTGCCTCACTTTTCAATGTTAAATCATTAAGGAGCAAATCGCGTTGGAGAATTCCACCGGATCATCCACATTCATGCCTTCGATCAGAAGTGCCTGTCCATAGAGCAGCTGTGCGTACAGCTTTACCTTGTCAGCGTCGGTATCCTTGGCCTTCTTCAGCGCTTCCAGAATCGGGTGAGCAGCATTGATTTCCAGAATCTTGTCCGCCTTGAAGGAACCATCGCCGCCAGGCATGGTTGCCAGGATCTTTTCCATTTCCAAAGACATATCGCTGCCGCTGGTGATACAAACCGGATGGGACTTCAGTCGGTTGGAGAGACGAACTTCCGTCACCTTGTCACCGAGAGCTTCCTTCATCAGCTCCAGCAGGTCCTTGTTTTCTTCCGCCTGTTTCTGCGCTGCTTCCTTTTCCTCTTCGGTCTGAGCGATGTCCAGATCTTCGTCAGCCACGGACTTGAATTCCTTTTCTTCGTAGGTCATCATCATCTTCAATGCGAATTCATCCACATTGTCGGTGAGGTACAGGATTT
>JAFSBP010000405.1 GCA_017437205.1 Lachnospiraceae bacterium | reverse complement strand
CGGGAGAAGGCGTGGCGGAGCTTAGCAGTGCGGTGTACAATTCCAGCAGAAATACAGTGGGAGATTCACAGGAGGTTGCTGATTCCAGAGTCAATGACGGGATCGAGTACACGGATAACGGACCGGTTTCCGAGGATCGTGTGATAATCGAGAATCCGGTGCAGAGCTACTTCAGTACCTATAAGTCGATTGCGTGGATTGTCACGGCAGATCATATCGTTATGACGCCCTACTTCACCGCCTACAACGGCGGCTACATCAAAGTGGTTCTTGAGATGGAGCCTGAAGACAAGACCGTCTACGTGGGAATCTATACACCATCGGGATCCAGACGGTATGTGGTGGTTTCCGGCGTGGTATATCATACCTTTACTTTGAATGAGAGCGGTCCGTATTGTGTATTTGTGGAGAATCCCAGCTACACCACCGATGTCCAGGTGGTCGGAGGATATTTCTACGAGTAACCGAAACTCCAAATGAAAAACTGAATATGGAGCCCCGATCTTCCGAAATGGATCGGGAAGACCCGCAGTCGCGGGTGAAAAGAGGGGATACCCCCTAAGAATTTTTTATCGCCCTTATTGTTCTAATTTTCGACTAAATGTTTAGGGCGGTAGCAATCTAGGACATTAAAAATTTGCGTTTGCTAGTTTGGATTGCCGCCGCCCATACGAAAAAATCTGTTAATGAGATACGATGCAAGGAGGAACGTCATGATCAGCTTGGGTTTTGGCGACATGATGAAGGATTACAGAAAAAAGCACAATCTGACGCAGACGGAGCTGGCACAGATGATGGGCATCTCAAAGAACCATTACAGTGTGCTGGAGCGCGGCGAAAAGATTCCCCGTGCGAAGACGATCGAGGCTTTTCAGCGACTGGTTAGCGAGGATGAGGTGGTGCGCTGTATGACGAACACGGAGATGAGTTCATCACAGAGGAAAGAGTATGCGGCACTGTTTACCTGCCTTGATGGGATGGGACCGAAAAAGCGCGCGCAGGTGATGGACGCGATCATCAGTCTGTTGAAATTGATGTAAGAATATAGAGTTATAAGAAGTTATGGCACTGACGATACGAAAGAAAAAGGAGTAAAATTTATATGGAAGAGAAGAAAGAGCAGGAAACAAGCGGTACAGAGGTAAAGGAGACGAAAGCACCGGAGACTGCGGCAGCGAAGGCAGAGGAGGCTGATACGAAAGCGGCAACTGATACGAAAGCGGCAGACGAAAAAGCGGCAGAGGTGAAGCGGCCGAAGACCTTTGCGGAGCGCATGATTGCTTACCGCGCCTCTCATTGTCTGACACAGAAGCAAATGGGAGAGCTGATGCATCTGTCTACCAACCACATCGGCGTGTTGGAGCGGGGACTGAAGAAACCGCGGCCGGCCACAAGGGCGAAATTCCTGGAACTGTCCGGAAAACGCGAGATCCGTCCTCTTGGCGACAGCAGACCCATGTCTCAGAAGGAGATTTCTGTATATGAGGAGATTTTGGAAGGACTTGGAAAGCTGAGTGTCAAAAGAAGATATGAAGTGCTTGCGGTATACAGATATATTCTCAAGTGGTTTGTATAGAAAATTAAAGGGGCAAAATGTGAAATTTGCGTGAATCCGCATCTGGGTATGGAATTTTTCGCGTTCTTTTGCTACACTATAGATATCAAGTGTGGGGAGGAAAGCAGATGGAACCCATTAAGATACTGGTTGTCGATGACGAACAGCGTATGCGCAAACTGGTAAAGGATTTTTTGCAGAAAAATGGATATGACGTGCTGGAGGCGGCGGACGGAGAGGAAGCGGTTGATGTGTTTTTCGGAACGAAAAATATTTCACTAATCATTCTCGATGTGATGATGCCGAAGATGGATGGTTTTCAGGTGGCAGCAGCGATCAGAACGTACTCTCAGGTGCCGATCGTCATGCTGACGGCACGGGATTCGGAGCGGGACGAGCTGAAGGGCTTCGATCTGGGCGTGGATGAATATATTACCAAGCCGTTCAGTCCAGGTATTTTGGTGGCGCGTGTGGAAGCGATCCTTCGCAGAAGCACCGGGGGCCGGAACGAGACGATCACTATGGGTGGAATTGTTCTTGATAAGAGCGCCCATGAGGTGACGGTGGACGGAGTACCGGTGGAGCTGAGTTTTAAGGAATTTGAGCTTTTAAATTACTTTATGGAGAATCGGGGAATCGCATTGTCCAGGGAGCGGATTTTGAACCGCGTGTGGAATTACGACTATTTCGGGGACGCCAGAACCATTGATACTCATGTGAAAAAATTGCGGAGCAAACTGGGCGCGAAGGGTGAGTACATCCATACCGTGTGGGGCATGGGATACAAGTTCGAGGTGGATATATGAGATCCATCCGAATTCGCTATACCCTGATCGTAGTCGGATTGATTGCGGCGACGGTGGTCGGCAGTATTTTGCTTAATCTGGCTTACTTTGAGATATATTACTTTAAAAATAAAGAAAAGAGCATCAGTCAGATGTACGAACTCATCGATTCGATGCTCGAAGATGTTCCGTCCTCGGATTTTACGTGGGATGGATATGCCGGGCTGGACAGTGAGTCGGAGCTTTCGCTTCGCCAATATTGCGAGAACAGCAATCTGGACCTGATGGTCCTGGAGGGCAATCGGGTGGTGGTCGGCGGACTGACCGGAAGTATTATGAATCACTGTGTGTTTTCCCGCGGAAATGAGCGGGAATTGAAAAATCTGATCTTTGGCTATGCGCTGGGAAGCCGGTACAATGCGGACAATGTGATCATCAGGGACGAGAATCATTATGTCTGCCAGGCTCATGATGAGGACCTGAAGACGGATTTTTTGGAGAGCTTCGGAACGACGAAGGACAAACGGTTCTTCATCGTGATGCGCACGCCCCTGCAGAATATGCAGGAAAATATCATGCTTTCCAACGAATTTAACCTGCGAACGGCCATCGCAATTTTGATGCTGGGAGCGGTGATCGCGTATCTGTTTGCGGGGAGAATGAGCCGCCCAATCAAGAAGCTTTCTGAGATTGCAGGTCGGATGGAACGTTTGGACTTTACCGCGCGCTATGACGGGAAGGAAAAAGATGAAATCGGTGTCCTCGGAAATACGATGAATCAGCTGTCCCATCAGTTGGAGAGGACGATCACTGAACTTAAGGAGGCGAATCTGGAACTTCGCCGCGATATTGAAAAGAAAGACGCCCGTGAGACGATGCGTCAGGAGTTTCTTGCAGGAGTGTCCCACGAACTGAAGACACCCATTGCCCTGATTCAGGGGTATGCGGAAGGACTTAGGGACGGTGTGACCGAGGATGAGGAGAGTAAGAACTGGTACTGCGATGTGATTATTGATGAGGCGGCGAAGATGAACCGCATGGTTAGACAGATGCTCACCCTCAATGAAATTGAGTTTGGCAGCGCTAAGGGGCGGATGGAGCATTTTGACCTTGGTGAGATGATCCGGGGAGTGCTTGCCTCCTATCAGATTATGTTCCTGCAAAAAGATGTGACGCTCAAGCTGATATGTGCGGAGTCCGTGTATGTGTGGGCAGATGAACTGCGCATTGAGGACGTGCTGAGAAATTACCTGAACAATGCACTCAACCATGTAGACGGAGAGCGGGTGATTACTGTGGAAACACAGGAACGTGAAGGCTTGATCCGCGTCAATGTGAAGAATACCGGGCGGCCGATTCCGGAGGAGGAACAGGAGAAGATTTGGCTGCGTTTTTATAAGGTGGATAAGGCGAGAACCAGAGAATACGGCGGAAACGGAATTGGTCTTTCGATTGTGAAGGCTGTCATGGAGGCTCACGGGAGAGATTGCGGTGTCTACAATGCCGAAGACGGCGTGGTGTTCTGGTTTGAATTAGATAAATAGAATGGAGTTGCACAATTTACACAAAAGAGGCATGCCTAAACGGGTCTTATGGCCTCTTTTTGTATTTATATCCATACAAAATGCACAAAAAGTCGAGTTTTGAAAAAATATAAAAAAATTTGAAAAAAGTTGTTGACAAACCGAAAACACTGTGCTATTATGGGGAAGCTGTCGCCGAGAGCGACACGAAAAGCACCTTGATAACTGAACAGCATGACCAACCCTGAACGATTCTAAGAATAAGTT
>JAFSBP010000404.1 GCA_017437205.1 Lachnospiraceae bacterium | reverse complement strand
TAAGAACACCCTTCCTGCGATCAGCCTGACTACTGATGAGAAGGAAGAGCGCACTGCAATTATGACTGAGGTTGAAAAGCTTGAAAAAGCACTGTTCACAAGTATTATGAAGGGTACTGAACCTTTGGAGGCATACGACACCTTTGTTGAAAAAGTTAAAGCACTGAACATCGAGCGTGCGATCGAGATCACTGAGGCTGCTCTGGCGAGATATAACGCGAGATAATCAGTCGACGCAAAAAAAATAAGAGGCTTAACAATGAAAAAAAATAAACAGTTAAAGATGGTGGAACGATTTGCGGCAGTTGGTCTTATGTTGGCGGGGATTTTATCTATCAATGTATATTTCTATGGCGCTTTCCGGGAACAGATATCTTTGATAAATGTTTCCGCGAGACAGCAGGTCATAGAGGGTATCTCCGACTATTACACCCAAGTTGACGTGACGACCAGCACGGTGATGCAGAATCCCCATTTTACTGATTTGGCAAGCCTCAAGACCCAAAAAGAGGCTTATCAGTCTGAGAGTTCTTCAGAGGTGATAAGCCTCTTTAAAACATTAGACGGCCTGCCCGGAGCGATCAACTATATCTATGTCTACCTGGAGGAGATCGATCTCATCATCAGCAGGGACGGTGTGATCGGACGCAATGTGTTTTTTGATGTAGTAGGTAAGGCGTACGCTTCTACCCCGGAGGAGTGGGATCGGATGGCGGTCACACCGGAAGAAAAAAGCGGCTTTGAAGTGGTGGGGGACAGCGTGGTCTTCACGGCAAGGCAGCGTTTCAAGGGCTCAAACGTATCGTACACCATAGGAATGATCGCCGATCTCGGGGATGTATTTATGGACAACACAAACGCCGAGTGGATTGACAGCTCCAACGTCTATGTGTTTGACCGATACGGGACGTTAAGACTGAAAAATGAGAACATGGAGATTACATCGTTGGATGAAAATCCAAGTTATAGTGAAATCTACGGGCTGAGAGGCGAGTATGATTTTGTGATTCAAAGTGTTTCTGTGGGTGACGATCAGTACGACATCTATTTTTTGTTTGAAAAAGGGTTGGACATGATGCTGGTCAAGCAGCTGCAGGTGATGCTTGCGGTGGTCATGCTGATTTCCTTCGGTGTGTTTTTCTATTTTATGTATCTGCAGATCGTGGAGAGGTACCGGCCGTTTAAGGAGCTTGCCGAACTGTTAAAGATCGAGGAGCCGGGGGTTGATTTTAGGGTGTTACACAGTCCCATCGAGAACGTGATCAATGACAATGCTGACCTCAATCGTCAGATCGAGGACAGGAACAGTGTGCTGAATAAGCTCATTTTTGAGAAGCTGCTTTCGGGTAATCTGAAGGGAAGCTCCAGAGAGGAACTCTCGAAACTGGGATTTCAGTTTAGGCACAACGGATATGCGGTGGTGGCGATATATCTCTACAACGATATGGATGCCACGGTGGAAATGAAGCAGGAGATCGCCGACGCGATCGCCGCGGAAGTGAAAAAGAAGTTGGAAAATGAGGAGAGCTCGGTATATCTGGTGTCCATGGACGAATACATGGTTTGCCTTTTAAATTCGGATGAGGAGAATCTGAGCGCGAAAAATCTTAAAGGTAAGTTTGAAGAGATCATCGAGCCGGTGGATATCAGATATGATCTGGTTATCTCTGTCGTGGTCTCAAAGGCTTGCGGTGAGCTGTGGCAGATTTCCCTCGCATATTCTGATGTGCTGGATGTGATTAGAAAGAGCGAATTGTACAGAAAATCGAGAGTCATTTTGTGTGAGGATGAGAAGAGGGAAGAACGGTCATCCGATTTTGATCTCGCTTGTGAAACGGAATTGATGCTGGCCCTTAAAAACGGTAATTACGATGCTGCGGAGGAGATCATTCACCGGTATACAGAGCCGTGCGGGGAAAATAAAGCGGATGATGTTTATTGCAATAAGTCTCTGGAGCTGGTTTACGCCCTGATCCGTATTTCCGGTGGTGAGTCGAAATTCCGTTCCAATATGCAGAGCATTTTTATGGCATTAAAAAATATCGAGAACGCGGAATTGGTGAGAAAAGTGTGCTGCGATTTCGCGAAAAAGATTTGCCGCGAGGCCAGGAATATATCAAAAAAAGATCATCTGGCCGGGGAGGTTTTGAAGCTGATTCACGAAAACTACGGGGATTCCCAGTTCTGTCTGGAGTCTATCAGTGATACGCTGGGGTTCTCGGCGGTTCATTTAAACAATCAGTTTAAAGAAGCGTACAACATGACGATCGTGGCGTACTTGGGCAATTACAGAATTCAAAAGGCGAAGGAGTTCATCCTTGACGGGATCGCGATCAAGGAAGTGGTGGGCAAGGTCGGCATCTCCAATGCCAGGACCTTTAACCGGCTCTTTCACAGTGTGACCGGTATGACGCCTTCGGAATATAAAAGTAAAAGCAAAAAGGAGAAGATGTAAAAATGAGTAACAATAAAGGAAGCGGCAGATCCTTGTTTAAGCGCCGCCGCAAGTTGGGGGCATATGACTGGTTCGATTATCTGAATACAGCGATGATGCTTTTGTTGTGTGTCGTTATGCTGTATCCCATGTGGCATGTGGTGTGCGCGTCGTTCAGTGACGGAGTCGAGCTGATGAAGCACGGAGGCAATATTTTGTTGGCACCGCTAAACTTTACCTTTGACGCGTACAAAGCGGCCTTTAAGCATTCGCTGATCGTGGGAAGCTTTCTTAATTCGGTGAGCATCACGGTCGGATCCGTGGCGGTGAGCATGGTCATGACCATACTTTGCGCCTACGTGCTGTCCCGTCAGCGGGTTTTCTTTAAGAAGTTCTTTAACCTGATGATTGTGATCACCATGTTTTACAGCGGAACACTTATTTCCAGATATATGCTCATTACCCAGACCTTAGGACTTTCCGATACGTTCTGGGCCTTGATTCTTCCGGGATGTCTGAGCGTTTACAATATGATCATTGTGAGAACGGCGTTCGAGGGTGTTCCGGACAGCCTGAATGAGGCGGCGTACATCGACGGAGCAAATCACTGGCAGGTAATGTGGAAAGTCACCGTTCCCCTCTGTAAGTCCACCCTTGCGGTAATGGTTCTTTATTATGCCGTTCCCGTGTGGAATTCCTGGTTTAGTGCGTCCATTTATTTAAAGTCCAGGGAAAAACTGCCGCTGCAGTTGGTACTGCGTGAGATCCTCATTCAGAATAACATAGAGCAGCTAGGATTGGACGCGATCAACATTGCGGCATCCATCGAATATGCGGCTATGATCATCGGAACGCTGCCGATACTGCTTTTGTACCCGGCGCTGCAGAAACACTTTACCAAAGGTGTGATGATCGGCGCGGTGAAAGGTTAAGGAGAGGGCGAATTTATGAAAAAGGATAATTTGGTTACTGTCTTAAAAAAGGATTTTAAGAGAAACTGGATGTTGTATCTTATGTTTGTACCGATTTTGGTTTATCTGATTATTTTCTGTTACTGGCCCATGAACGGTATCCTGATCGCTTTCCAGGATTACAGACCCAGACGGGGTATCTGGGGGAGCGACTGGGTAGGATTTAAGCATTTCAAGGCGTTTTTCACCACCTATTCCTGCCGTCAGATTATCGGTAACACCTTGAAACTCAGCTTGGCTTGTCTGTTTTTCGGTTTTCCCGCGCCCGTCGTGCTCTCTCTGTTCTTAAATGAGTTAAAGAGCAGACGCCTGGGCAGAATGGTTCAGAACATTACCTACCTGCCGCACTTTATCTCGACAGTTGTTGTCTGCGGTATGGTGCTTAACTTTGTGGGCTCCGAAGGCTTTATCGGATCGTTCTACAATCAGCTCACGGGCTCCAAAGGTTCCATGATAACCAGAAAGGAACTGTACATACCCATTTATGTGCTTTCCAACATCTGGGAGGAGATGGGATGGGGTACTATCGTATATCTGGCAGCCCTGTTGTCCATCGATACCACCCTGTATGAGGCGGCGTCTATCGACGTCGCCGGAAGATGGGCAAAAATGTTCAATGTCACGATCCCCGGTATCCTTCCCACCTTTATCATCACCTTTATTCTGCGTATGGGAAGAATCCTGAGCGTCGGCAGTGACAAGGCGCTGCTCCTTCAAACCGATGCGACACTGGAGGTGTCCGATATCATTTCCACCTACGTCTATCGACGGGGAATTCATGATCAGAGCTGGGGATACAGCTCCGCCGTCGGCTTGTTTACCATTGTGATCAACATCACATTGATCACAATCACCAACCGTCTCAGTAAGAAGGTCAGCGGAAATTCGCTTTGGTAAATCTTGGATAGGAATGTTTTGATCATGAAAAACGATGTTTTGGAGTATGGATTTACTCTGTGTGACAATGTGATAGAAAAATTTCCGGACGGTGTCATCTCGCCCAATAAGACGCTTTTTACCTATCATCACGGCGTCCTTTTGAGCGGAATGGAGAAGATGAGCCGGTTGAAAAACCGGGAAAAGTATCAGGATTATATTCAGCTTTGGGTGGACAATATGCTGTCCGAAGACGGAATCAAGTCCGATATGGGAAAGGGCTGGTGCTCTCTGGAGTCTTTGGACTTCAGACAGCCCGGCATCTTACTGTTTGGTCTTTACAAAAAGACCGGAGATGAGAAATACGCGAAGGTAATCCGATATCTCACGGAGAGCCTGAAGGAGTTTCCAGTGACAGAGAAGGGAAGCTTCTGGCATGCGGTGTACAATCCCAACGAGGTTTGGCTGGACGGCTTATATATGGCGTCCCCGCTGATGGCCATGTATGCGAAGGAATTTGACCGGCCGGAGTTTTTTGACATGGCGGTAAAGCAGGTGGTCACCATGTATGAGACC
This sequence comes from Lachnospiraceae bacterium, assembly GCA_017437205.1. Taxonomy (GTDB): domain Bacteria; phylum Bacillota; class Clostridia; order Lachnospirales; family Lachnospiraceae; genus RGIG423. Next base: position 4,917 of record JAFSBP010000404.1, on the reverse strand, counting down.
ATGAAGGATGAGCGGGGGCTTTTACCTCATGGATATGACTGCACGAAAGAGGCGGCCTGGGCGGATCCCGAGACCGGTTACTCACAGGAAGTATGGGGCAGGGCCATCGGCTGGTTTGTGGTGGCGACTGCGGAAATTTTGGATTATCTGCCGAAGGAACATGCAGGATATGAGCGTCTAGTAAACATCGAGCGGGATATTCTCGCCGTGGTATGCCGGTATCAGCATGAGTCAGGACGGTGGTTTCAGGTGCTCGACCGAGTCGAGGATGAGAGAAACTGGCTGGAAAATTCGGCGTCCTGCCTGATTGTGGCGGCAATCGCCAAGTGTATCCGTATGGGGATACTGCCGGAGAATTATGTAGCAAACGTCAAACGAGGCTTAGTCGGTGTGCTGGATACGGTGAGAGTGGATGACGGTGTGGTCATATTGCCGGAGATCTGCGTGGGTACCTGCATCGACAGCGGTACGGCAGAGCACTATTTCAGCCGTGCCACCACCGCAAATGACATGCACGGAACGGGAACGTTTTTGATGATGCTGGCTGAGGCCGGAATGCTTTTGAATTGATCGGCTTAAAACTGAAAAATCCGCGGTAGAGGAGAGAAAGATGGTAAAGGATATTGTAAGCAAATTGACCTTTGGGCAAAAAGCGAGGCTGTTGACTTATTACGAACTTTTGGACACGGTGGAAGATAAAGAGGCAGGGATTCCGAAGATTGTCATGGCGGACGGACCTCACGGGGTGAGACCTTTAAGAGGAACACCGAAGCATATCAAGGGTGGAAGCACTGCGTTCCCCACGGCCTCCGCGCTTTCCGCCACATGGAACCTGGATATGGCATACAAAACCGGCGCGGGCATCGCAAGGGACTGTTTGGCGCAGGGCGTGGATGTGATCCTTGGGCCCGGCACGAACATAAAGCGTTCTCCTCTTTGCGGCCGAAATTTTGAGTATTTTTCTGAAGATCCGGTGCTGAGCGGAGAGATCAGTGCCGCGTATATCAGGGGAGTTGAGGATCAGGGTGTCGGAACCAGCCTGAAGCATTTTGCGCTGAACAACCAGGAGACCGCCAGAACCTTGATCAACGTTGAGGTGGATGAGAGAACCTTGCGTGAAATTTATTTAAAGCCGTTTGAGATCGCGGTAAAAAAAGGAAAACCCGCTACGGTGATGGCTGCCTATAACAAAGCGTTGGGCACCTATTGCTCGCAAAATAAGAAGCTGTTTGACATCCTCCGCAATGAGTGGAATTACGAGGGCGCGATCATTTCGGACTGGACTGCGGTCCGTGATGTTCCTGCAGCTTTTGCTGCGGGCTTAAATCTGCAGATGCCCACCAACAAAAAAATTGAGGAAGATTTAAAGCGGGGAATCGAAGAGGGCGTGATCACGCAGGAACAGATCGATAAAGATGTCGAGAAATTCCTCGAGTTTGTCTTTGCTTTACATCATGCGCCCAAATGTGAGGAAGAGTTTTCGAGAGAGGGACAGCACGAAGACGCCTACGAGGTGGCGTGTGAGGCGATCACCCTGTTAAAGAATGAAAATAACATCCTGCCGGTGACAAAAGAAAAGTACAGAAAGATCTACGTCCTCGGCGGCTGGGCAGAGAAGCCGCAGATCATGGGCGGCGGCAGCTCTATCGTATTTACCAAGGATGAAATGATCGATTCTCCTCTTTGTGAGATCCGAAAAGCGGCTGGTGATGACATGGAAGTGATTTACGACAAGTGTTACAGCGAGCCGGATTACGCGAATTTGGGAGCCACGACAATAACCGCGAGAGCAGCGGTCAAGGACTGCACCGATGATGATCTGGTGGTGTGCTTTGTGAGCTCAGTCTGCGCGGAGACGGAAGGATTGGACCGTTATCATATTCATTTTGAGAATTATATTGATGAGATCATTCGGGTGATCTCGATTAAGTGCAAGAATGTTGTGGTGGTTATGCAGACGGGAACCTGCTATGTGCCGTACCGTTGGGACAAAAAGGCGGGAGCCATCGTACAGATGTGGCTTTCCGGTGAGGCTGGCGGAAAAGCAATCGCGGATGTACTGTTTGGAAAGGTAAATCCCAGCGGAAAGTTAGCGGAGACATTCCCCACAAGGCTGCGTGATGACATGGAGCATATTGGCCTGGGTGATTCCATTACATACAAAGAAAAGCTAGAGGTGGGATATCGTTATTATGATCGTCATACTGATCAGATATGGTATCCGTTCGGTCATGGTCTGTCTTACACAAGCTTTGCGTATACGGGGCTGGAGGCAAAGACAACCGGTGATCATGTTTCCCTCCGGTTTGACATTACCAATACCGGCGATGTGGCCGGAAAGGAAGTTGCGCAGATCTATATCGGCAAGAAGGAGAGCGCGTTTGACCGGCCGGTCAAGGAACTGAAGGCATTTACCAAGGTGGAGATCGCGCCCGGTGAGACGAAGGCGGTTTCCGTGGAGATTCCTCTTTCCGATCTCGCATGCTACGATGTGGCAGGCAGTGAATGGACAGTAGAAAAAGGAGAATATCAGGTGTTTGTCGGTGCATCGGCTCAGGATATTCGGCTTTCAGACAATTTATATGTGAAGTAGGCGCCGACTGCGCCCCGTAGGAAAAGGATTGGGTGATTCCGTAGTCGGAATCGTCTGATCCTTTCCGTGGTGATATTGGAGGTAAAGATGAAGCTATATGTAATCAGACATGGAGATCCGGACTATAAAAATGATAATCTGACGCCACTGGGCAAGCGTCAGGCAGAGGCACTGGCGCACCGGCTGGTGGGCAGTGGTATCGATGAGATATACTCATCACCTTTGGGCAGAGCGATTGCGACCGCGACACCGACCGCGGAGATCCTGAAAAAGAAAATCGAGATTCTGCCGTGGGCCAGCGAGAATACGGCAGCAGAGCACATGTTTGTGACGGACAAAAGCGGAAAAAGACGCTGGTGCATGGCACAGCAGAATACCAATTATAAGAACAATGACACGGTCAGACTTTATGATGACTGGCAGAATGCCCACCCGGATTTTCGGGGGGAGTTGATCACGGAAGAGATCAATTATATCGCTGAATCGTCGGATGAGTTCCTGAAAAATTTCGGTTATGAGAGAGACGGCTGTATTTATAAGATCCTGGAGCCGTCGGATAAAAATGTTGCGGTATTTTGTCATCACGGGTTCGGTTCCACATGGATGGCACACTTATTGCAGATACCACCGCATATTATGTGGGCGAGCTTTGATTTTGTGCCTTGCGCGATGTCGGTGTTTGAGTTCGCGAATAATGAGAACGGTATCACCACACCCTTTTGCAGGGTGTTCGCGGACACGTCCCACTTTTATCAGGAGAGACTTCCGTTGAAATATTGAGAAGCGAGGCGAGAGCGAGATGGGAAATGTATATAAATACGAATTGCACTGCCATACATCGGAGAGCAGTCGCTGCGCAAAAAGCACAGGCGCCGAGATGGCGGATTTTTATCAAAGGGCCGGGTATACCGGGCTTGTCATCACGGATCATTTTTTGAACGGAAACACAACGGTTCCCAGAGATTTAAGCTGGGAAGAGAGAATTGAGCTTTATTGCAAGGGCTATGAGAACGCGAAGAAGCGCGGCAATGAAATCGGACTGGACGTGTTTTTTGGCTGGGAGTTTAATGGTGACTTTGTGACGCTGGGGCTGGATAAAGCGTGGCTGATGGCCCACAAGGATCTGGATTTAATGAGCAGAAATGAATATCTGGATCTCATTCGCAGTGAGGGAGGATATCTGATCCATGCGCATCCGTTCAGGATGGGGCCTTATGCCAGATCTGTCAATGTTACACCCAAAAGAGTAGACGCGATCGAGGTGATCAATGCGCAGAATCCGGATTTCCAGAACAAAATGGCGGACTATGCGGCCACGCAGTTTGGGGTAACGAAGGTATGCGGCTCAGACAAGCATAATGCAAAGCTGTTAAAGAGACTGGCAGCTCTCGAACTGGATTACCGGGCGGCCGACTTGCCGGACCTGATTGCGGGGATAAAAGAAAACCGGCATACGGTAAAAGAGTACGCCATATCGGAAGTGGACGGCGAGCTTGTGCTCAAAGATTACGTGCAGGAGGCACGAGACGATGATCAGTAAACGAATATATCTGGAAGAAAACAATGAAAACGTGTACCTTGATGTATACGTGTCAGACTCCCTCCCCGGGTTTACAAAGAAAGCGATACTGGTTATTCCGGGCGGAGGATACAGTGAGGTTTGCGCCGTAAAGGAGGGAGAACCCATCGCGATGGCGTTCCTCTCGCAGGGATACAATGCCTTTGTGCTGAATTATTCGGTGAGGCGCAGGAAATGTTTTCCCGCCCAGCTGATAGAGGCGTCCCTGGCAATGAAGCACATTAAAGACCATGCCTCAGAGTATCAGATCGATCCGGAAAAGGTGTTTGTGGTCGGATTTTCGGCGGGTGGTCATCTGGCGGGAAGTCTCGGCGTGATGTGGGACAGAAAAGAGATCTACGAGGCGACAGGGATGCCTTACGGATACAATAAGCCGGCAGGAATGATGTTGATCTATCCCGTGGTTTCTTCAGATCCACAATATGGGCATCTGCCCTCGTTTTATAACCTGCTGGGCAGCAATACGCCGGAAGAGAGCAAACTCATGGAATGCAGCCTGGAGAACCATGTGAGTGCGAATTCAGTGCCGATGTTTTTGGTGCATTCGTCAAATGATCAGATCGTAGATGTGCGCAATTCTCTGTGTATCGCAAATAAATACCGCGAAAACGGGCTGCTGTTTGAGATGCATGTTTATCCTGACGCGCCTCACGGATTTGCGCTGGGAAATGCCATAACAAAATGCGGCGTGGAAAAGTGGGAGAACGCAAGTATCGCAAAATGGGTGGAGCACGCGGTGGCGTGG
>JAFSBP010000403.1 GCA_017437205.1 Lachnospiraceae bacterium | reverse complement strand
TCTGTTGTATACATCAAAAGGGTTGAATTTTGCATATAACCTCCTTGGTTGAGAACTCGTCCTGTAGTGATTATACCATATTAACCCTTGAAAGTAAATGACTGTAACGCTTTTGGAATATACAAAGGAAATGAAAAGCATGTCTTTACATCTTAAACCTATACCCCACGCCCCATATCGTCTCGATATACTGTGGCTTCTGGGTATCCAGCTCGATCTTCTCTCTGATCGTCTTAATATGCACAGTCACGGTCGCGATATCCCCGATGGACTCCATATCCCAAATCTTGGAGAACAGCTCTTCCTTGCGGAAGACGCGGTTCGGATTCTGTGCGAGGAACGTGAGCAGATCAAATTCTTTTGTGGTGAAATTTTTCTCCTCGCCGTTGATGTAAACACGTCGGGCAGTCTTGTCAATCTTCAGACCACGAATTTCGATGATCTCGTTTTCCTGCACGTTGCTGCCGATCAGACGCTCGTAGCGTGCCAGGTGTGCTTTCACGCGGGCCACCAGCTCGCTGGGGCTGAAGGGCTTCGTAATGTAATCGTCTGCGCCGAGGCCTAAGCCACGGATCTTGTCGATGTCGTCCTTTTTCGCGGACACCATCAGAATCGGTGTGTTTTTCTCCTTGCGCACCTGCTTGCAGATCTCGAAGCCGTCCATGCCGGGCAACATCAGATCCAGAATCAGCAGATCAAATTTCTCGTTCAACGCGCGGGCAAGTCCGTCCTCGCCGTCCGCCGTGGTCTCCACCTCAAAGCCGGCAAGCTCCAAATAGTCACGTTCCAGCTCAGCAATGCTCTCTTCATCTTCTACGATCAGTATTCTACTCATTGATAACCTCCTGATATTTGCGTAATACAAAGCACATTACAGTGCCAATTCCTTCCTTGCTGGTCGCCCAAATTTTTCCACCGTGGTCCTCGATAATCTTTCTCACGATGGACAGGCCGATACCGCTTCCGCCGGTGGACGAGGTCCGGGACGAATCGGTGCGGTAAAACCGATCAAAAATGTAGGGCAAGTCCTTGGCTCCGATGCCTTTTCCATTGTCCTCAATCTCCACCTGAACGAAATCTCCCACGTCCTTCAGGCGGATATTGATAATGCCCTTCTTCTTATCCATATACTTGGTCGAATTTCCGATAATATTGTTCACCACGCGGCGAAGCTGCTCCGCGTCCGCGATCACGATCACATCGTCGTCCAGATAGTTGAAATAGCCCAGTTCAATGTTTCTGGCCTCCAGTTCAATGCTTCGCTCCTCCACACAATCTTTGAAGTACTCTGCGATATTGATCTTCGCAAAAGTGTAAGGGATGCGGTTGGTGTCAATTTTACTGTAGAGGGTCAACTCGTCAATGAGGCGGTCCATGTCATTCGCCTTATTGTAAATGGTGCGGATATACTTTTCCATCTTCTCCGGCGAAGCAGCCACTCCGTCCAGAATTCCCTCTGCATAACCCTTGATTGTGGTCACAGGTGTTTTTAGATCGTGGGAAATATTGCTGATCAGTGTCTTGCTTTCGGAGTCGAACTGAATCTTCTCCTCCATCGTATCCTTCAAATGCTGCCTCATCTGCTCAAAATCCTTGCAGAGATCACCAATCTCGCCCTTGTCCGTCACCGACACCTCAAAGTCCAGATTTCCCTCCTTGATCTCCTTCGTGGCCTTCTGCAATAGGTGAATGGGCTGCACCATCTCCCGATAAAGCCATGCGACGACGATCAACGCCACCACCGTGATCACAGCAAAAATCATCATAAACACCTGCGTGAGCACGGTCTTGATTCCCTGACCCAGGCGATTTGTCCCGGTTACGATGAACACACTTCCCGGCATTCCGTCCGAGAACACCAGATCGTGACATTGGATCAGTCTGTGATCAAAGAAAAACAGATGCCCCGTCTCCGGCTCCTTAACATTTTCTTTTCCATTGATGGCATTTGGGAGCCAACCGAGATCGTCGCGCGCATCGCCGCAATAAATTGCCTTCCCGCCCCGGCTCACCACCAGATAGGAATACGCCTGTGCCAATTCCTGATTGACCTCATCGAGAACAGCTTCGTCCCTAAACTGATCCGGATTCTTCGCCGCCATCTCATAAATCTTTTTCTGCGTCTCCTCGGTCATGTCGTCGAAAATCTGAATGGCTGTAGTTGAAAAAACGTCAGTGATCAGATTTTTATCACTATTATTCTGAATGGCGTGAAACTGAAATCCTCCGAAGATCACCAGCCCCAGATAGGCCAGCAAAAGCGGCAGAACCATCAGTGAAATAATCACTACCAAAAGCTTTGTTCTGAATTTCATAAAATTATCCTTCTATTAAAAACAAAATCTCTTTAAGTACAAGTGTACACCAGAACCAAACTTTTTTCTATGTATCCAGACAAAATTTTTTCTAAATTTTTCATAAAACCACATGGCATAATTGCAAAATGAGCCGGACTTTCGTCCGGCTCGCCATCACTTCACCATATTTATTTCTGCCACAAAGTCTCCGGATATACACCTGCATCCTTCAGCGCCTGAAGTGCCGCCATTACGCCGGGCTTATCCTCCTTGTAGGTCACACCGTACCAGCGGTCCTGAGAGGTCATCACCTTAACGGAAGCCTTACCCTGATCAAGCAGTTCACCCACTACCTTCGGGATAAAGAACTCGCCCTTCAGCGGATTCTCCTCACCGGTAGCAACCTTATCAAGGAATTCGACAAACTTCACCTTCAGTTCGTCCATGATGCTGGGAGTAAAGCCCCAGAAGTTCATGGAAACAGGGGTTCCCGCGGGAACGTCCGTCCAAGTCTGGCCCTCATCCTCAGTGTACGCTGCGCCGTAAGGACGCTTCTCGATCTTCGTGCGCTCGTCAATCTTGGTAAGATATCCGTCTTTCGTCGCACACACACCACGAGCCACCGTACCGTGATCGGTAACGGTATTCTCAATAAGGTATCCAACCATCGCATAACGATACTTGTCATCGTCCGCTGCGTTTACCAGATAATCGTAAATCTGCTTAAATGCCTCCGGTCCGTAGTAGTCGTCAGCATTGATCACCGCAAACGGTCCGGTCACCTTCTCTGCGCACGCGCGGATCGCATGTCCGGTTCCCCAAGGCTTCACGCGGTCAGCGGGAACTGAATATCCTTCGGGAAGGTCCTCCATATCCTGAATCGCGTAATCGGTCTCAATAAACGGACTGACACGTTTTCCGATGGTGTCCTTAAAATCCTGCAAATTTGCTTCCTTAACAATAAATACCACTTTCTCGAATCCGGCACGGATCGCATCGTAGATAGAGAAATCAATGATCAGATTTCCGTATGCGTCCATGGGATCCATCTGCTTCAAACCGCCGTAACGGCTACCCAAACCTGCGGCCAAAATGACCAAAACCGGCTTATTGTTCATTATACTACGTCCTCCATTTATGTAGTCACGACTTTTGCCCGCGCTGCGGACCGGCTGCGTGTAGCTCATAATATTATACCACAACTTTCCAAGTTATTCAAGTGTGATCATGCGAAGCGTCTGTCCGTCCAAGATAAGCGCGGTACGTTCCGACAGACAGGCCATCCAGACAATATCTGTTCCCACATTTGCCTCGTATTTCAGTTCACCGTGCATGTTGTAGATGACACAGCGCGCGCCGTTATACAAAAGAATATTGTTCCCAGAGAAATTCGCTCCCCTGTAGGCGAAATCCGTCTCAAACTCGGTAACCTTCGCTCCTGACTGGCTAAAAACAGTGAGTTTTTTCATTACAGAGCTGCTGCCGTCCGACACCACACCCACATAGTCCGATGAATAGAACACGCTGGATATCTCCCCGGTGTAATCAATCTGTTCCACCAGCTTAGGCGATCGGCGATTCTTCAAGGAATAAAAACATACTCTGTCCTGAGCAAACGCACAGGCATAAGTGTCCGACAAAAACTTCACCCGGCCGAGAAGCTGACCTTCATACTCCCTAAAACCGCCCACCAGACGTTTGATCACATCCTGACCTTCCTCACCGAAATTGCGGAACACCACCTGATTTTTCATCGCTCCCTGATCCAGATACACGTAAGCGGTAATCATCTGCTGCCCATCCGGCGACAGTGACATATCTAACGTATAGCCATCCTCCGTGAGAAGTGTCATCACCTCGATGCCCATCTGGCGACCGGACAGGTCATAGAAGAATACCTTGTCCGTCAGCTCATCCTCCACCGCGATCGCGGTAATCCCGCCCGCCGAGACAGTGATCTTATGGAGAGGCTGAATGGTCGTGATTTCCCCGGTACAGCCGGAGGCATCAAAAATATACGCCTTATAACCGCCGCGGTCAATAAGCGCCGCATAGTTTCCGTTCACCACCACCGTGGGATCATTTAACTCGTAGCTCTTTGTCCAGACAATCTCTCCTTTGCTGTTAATGTAGGAGATTCCGTCACGGTTATAGCGGAGCACATAATCTCTGTAGCCAATATATTTATCTTTCACCGTCGTCACGATCTCTTTCTCCCATGTGACCACGTGATTTTCGTATACTTCCTTGCGCCTAAAACGCTGCCATGCATGGTATCCCCCCACTGCCAGCACAATAACGAGCAATACCGTAAATATCCTCCGCATGCGATGGCGGCGCAGTTCCAGATCATATTCATCAGTCTCCTTCGTCACCGTCATTCCCTGACGAAGCTGCTCTTTCTGTTTGGCGCGCTGTTTCTCTTTTTCCTTCATCTTATCCCCGATCCGTGTTTCTATGTATTCGCTCTTTCCTTGTATCCTACTCTACCATACTTTTCTCCAAATTTCAAGGAATCAACAGTTTCTGGCCGACATATATTTGATTTTTATCTGCAATTTGATTGATTTCACATATTTTCTTGATCAAACTATCATCCCGACGGCCGTAAACACTCCAGCAGATGGACACCAGCGTCTCCCCCGCTTCCACCACATAGGTGCGATATTCCGGTGACACCACTTCCGTCGCCGGCTCCTGCTCTGTGTCCGTCGTGCTTTCATCGCTGCCGGTCGGCGTTACATTTCCCTCCACGCTGTTTTCTCCGGCGGATTCTGAAGGCTGGGTGTTCTCCCCTGTTTCCTCAGTGGCTTCCACATCTTCCACTTCCTCCGTGGTACTTTCCTCCGTGGAAATATCCACACCGCCCTCCACATCTTCAATGATCAGCCCGCCCATGGTTCTGTCCTCATCGCCCCCAGTACTTTCTGCTGTCGAACTCTCTGTCTCCGAATTTCCCAAAAGCGCTCCGGTCAGACCGGTCAGCACTGACTTCATTTCCTTAAGCTGTTCATAATGATTGATCGTGACGATTCCGAACGCCAGCGCAATCACACCGATCACCAAGGCTGCTGCCGATATCATGGGACTTCCGGTCTGGCGCGGTGGAATTTCTCTTGGCGATACGGTTCTTGTCCTCACATTAGCAGTCACCGCATCCACCGCCACAGGATCTGTGCGGACTGCCACGCTGGTCGTCACCATATACGACTGCATTGACTCGTTTCGCTCATAAAATAAGTAGTAACCGGACTGCTCTCTGATAAACTCCCGGTCGTAAACGTAGAAAGCTTCCTCCTCCCGCTCCGTGTCGCAGACGATCAGCGCCCGCTTTTCCCGACCGAGATTCTCATACATAAACTCACGGAGCATCCCCACGTCGCAGCTTTCTGTCTCCCGGCCGCATAAAAACCAGCCACAGATGGATTTACCGCCAAAAAACTCCTCCAATTTGCCGTAGAGTCCGCTCCATACCTCGTCAGCCATGCGGACACGTCCGTCGGACACACAGAACCCTTCCGCCTGAATCGCACCCTCTACAAACAGATACTCCTTGTCCACTCCCGGATACCAGTCGCCGACCAGTGCCCCCAGCACCAACCCATTGCCCTTCGCGCACTTCCGGATAAACGTATTGACATAGTCCTCCACATATAATCGCACTTCCGAATCCAGTTCCCCGATCTGTCGAACGTTCTTCGGAATCGGGCGCATCGCTTTTTCTTGATTCTCCACTGCTCACTTCCCCCTTTGCTCAACGGTTTGGAGTCATCATAGCACAGCGGACAATCAAATTTTGTCAAACGGTCGGGCTCATATGGCAAAATGTTTCGACAATTCCCGAGCTGATACACTCCGCCATCTCCATTACCAGGGAAAGCCTCGTGCTCTGCAAAACTTCAGGCTCCGGGTGGCGTCCTCCGTATACAATTCCGGTGATATAAATGTCTCCTACCTCGTCAAGCCACTTGCGCACGCCCATGCCCGGACGGATGGAGCCAATGCCCAAGGTGATGCCGCCCACATTTCTCTCGCACCCCACAGAGGCATCCACCGCCACTATGAGCGCGTCCCGATAATAGCGACGGATGACCTCCATAGTTTTTCGCAGATTGATTGCATGAACAGGCTCTTTCAGTGTGCCGATAATCATTGTCCCCGCAAAATCTCCGTAGGCATTCTGCAGGCGGCAGAGCTGATGCCCCACCAGCGGTCCCAAGCTGTCCCCGGTGGACCGGTCGCTGCCGATACAAAGATAGATGACCTTCTGTTTGCCTGTCTTCTTTCGCACGTCACCGATCAATTCCCCCAGTTGATTTCCGAACACTTCCGGCGAAAACTTTCTTCCCGCCCAGTGATAAAAACGTTTCTTCTCCACTCACACCACCATACTGCCGCGTCACGGCCGGTCTCTGATTGCAGCAAAGCCACAGACCTCTGCTACCATTGTTGCCCGGCGAGCCTCAATTTATTCGGATGGGCGCAAGCCAATAGCCTTTGTCTCCCCTGCCCTGTCGCTCCCGCTGAAATCGTTCAAGCCCGAACATTCCGGCCATAAACTTCTCGTTTACACCGAACTCTCCGGGTATCCCCAGATAAATCTTGTTTTCAATGCGCTGTCTGGCCAAGATCAGGTGATGATACTGGTAAAACCCGTGAAGGAGGAAATGATTGCTTCCCCACACCCAATTTTCCGGCGGGAGCCGCCCAATATCCTGTAGCGAGATGCATAAAACTTCCCACGCGGACGGCTCAAAGGGGCGGGCGGTCGGGAACAGTTTACAGAGCCTGCGCCACGCTTCGGGGGGAGTTTCCGGCATCAGAGGACGTCTACACTCCTCGGCAATCCGGTCATTTTCCGCATCAATCTGATATCGGGTGTGGTCGTCATCCGGCTCCGTCGGAGTTTCCTTTATTTGGTCTGCGATTTTGTCCTCCTCCGCCTGCGGCTCCATCTTCCGCTCCTCATATCCCTCTACCCTCTGTTCTTGCCGCGGCACATTCCGCTCTTCCACCTGCTCCGCTGTCCTCAGATTCCGCACCTGTCCCTGGCGTATCTCCTCCGCGCTTCTCGGACTGTCCACCCAAACACTGAGCAAAAAGAAGTCCCGATCCTCGCTCAATAAGATCAGTCCGGACAGGGACTCCAACCTTATTCCTCTGCCGTAAAGACGCTCCAAAGGGAAGCTCCACCGCCGCTCTCTGCTCCCTTTCTCCATCTCGCCAAGCGGCTCCAGATACACTCCGTCCGACTCGCAGATGTACCCGTAAAGTGTCATCTCCTGCGCAAGAACCTGTCCATTATTCAGGTTCACACCGATGCGGCACATCCCCTGTCTGGCCTCCACCTTCGCAAAACCCAAATTGCGGTTTCTGGCACCGCCCCGATAATCGTACAAATAAGAGATAAATCTCGTGAAATCAGCCATTGTCTTATTCCCTCCTCATGTTCCATTCTATGAACGCAGAAACTTGAATATGACCGCTTTACGGGAGACAATTAATATGGTAAAATGAATGTAATTACACTGACGAAACCGCCGTGGACATTCTTTTTTCAAAGATTCTCCGCCAGACTTTGCCCGCACAGGGCACGCTTGGCTGTCCCGGCAGAAATGGAGTACCTATGTATACAAACAACACGCTCTGGGTCGCTCACAGCGACAAACCTGTCTGCATCTGCCCGTCCATGGCAAACCGCCACGGACTGATCGCCGGTGCAACCGGAACCGGAAAAACGACAACACTGAAGGTCATCGCAGAGTCCTTCTCAGCGATGGGTGTACCGGTCTTCCTCTCCGACGTAAAGGGAGATATCTCCGGCATGTGTATGCCCGGCATTGACAGCGCGAAAATGCAGGAAAGAATCGAAAGATTTGGCATAGAAAATTGGAGCTATACCGGCTTCCCCACCCGGTTCTGGGATATTTTCGGTGAGAAGGGCCATCCGGTGCGCATCACCGTTTCGGACATGGGACCGGTCCTGTTGGCCCGTCTGCTTGAGCTGACTGAGGTTCAGACCGGTGTCTTGAATATTGTATTCCGCATTGCGGATGATAACGGACTCCTTCTTTTGGATATGAAGGATCTGCGGGCGATGCTCCAGTACTGTGGCGAGCATCGTGCAGAGTTTACCACCGAGTACGGAAATATGTCCGCGCAGAGCATCGGTGCCATTCAGCGCGCCCTCATTGCGCTGGAGGATCAGGGCGGTGATATTTTCTTCGGAGAGCCGGCATTGAATATCCACGACTGGATCAAGACCGATGAGAGCGGCCGCGGCTATATCAATATTTTGAACAGTACGAAGCTGATCAACAGCCCTGTACTTTACTCCACATTCCTCTTGTGGATGCTGTCCGAGCTGTTCGAGCAGCTGCCCGAGGAAGGCGATATGGAGAAGCCGAAGATGGTCTTCTTTTTCGACGAGTCACACCTGTTGTTCAATGATGCGCCCAAAGCGTTATTATCGAAGGTGACTCAGGTGGTGAAGCTAATCCGCTCCAAGGGTGTCGGTGTTTACTTTATCACCCAAAGCCCCAGCGATATCCCGGACGAAGTCCTCTCCCAGCTATCCAACCGTGTACAGCATGCGCTTCGCGCCTACACTCCCGCTGAGCAGAAGGCAGTCCGCACCGCAGCACAGACCTTCCGTCCGAATCCTGCGTTCAAGACTGAGGATGTGATCTGCGAGATGGGTGTCGGCGAAGCACTGGTGTCCTTCCTGGACGAGAACGGTGTCCCCGGGATCGTGGAAAGAGCGTTCATTCTGCCCCCGCAGAGCTTGATGAAACCGGCCGACGACGAAACCGTAACCCGTCTGATCTCCGAGAGCATCTATGAGCGCCTATACCGCGAGACACTGGACCGCGACTCCGCTTACGAGCTTCTGGTCTCAAAAAAAGCCGCTGATGAAAAGGCCGCAGCCGAGGCCGCCCGCGTCGCTTCCGAGCAGGAGGAACTGGAAAAGCGGATCAAAGAACTGGAAAAACAAAAAGCCGCTGCCGCAAAGGAACGGGAAAAGGAAGAGTTGGCTGCGCAGCGGGCTTACGAACGCCAGCTGGCTAAGGAAGCGGCCGCCGCACAGAAAGCCAAAGAACGACGCCAGAAAAATTTTGAAAAGCAGGCAAACAAACTATTAGGCTCCGCACTGAACACCATCGGACGGGAACTTGGTAAAAGCATTACCAGAGGCTTGTTTGGAAATTGGAAGTAAAGAAATACGCCGGTCACGCTCCTAACGGAGAGGGACCGGCGTGAGTTTATATGTCTCCCGGGATATGCAACTTCACATATGCCCCAACCACCACTTTTTCAAGCGCTCCGATATCCAGCATTTTCTCTACAGTTGTAGATAATTTTGCAGTGATACCTTTATAACCCATCGCTTTCGCAAGTTCGTTCATAGATAACGTCTTCCCATTAAGAGCCGTCAAAATTCTATCACGGTATTCAAGCTCATTCGGCGTACTTTCACTCTTAGGTAGGAAGTACGAATGAATCGGAATCGATACTGTAAGATAGGTACGATTATCATCCATTTCAAACGAGGGATGGGATGAACCATTTTCCCGCAACGCATTGAGTACGGTTGGATACCCGGTATTACGACCTTCAATTAGATGCAATTTCTTTAAAAAGTCTCCGATTCGTCTGTTTCTATATATCGGAGACGTGATATCGTATTCCGAAATTCTTCTATCCGAGATACTGCGATCGAATCCCGGAAAGCTTGTGATTGCAATATTCTTCGGTGTAATGCGGACCGTTATCGGCTCATTTAATGACTGCCTCTTTCAGAACATAATTTTTAATATATGCCAACGCATCTTTAAGTTGTCTCTGAATAGGTCCGGTAAAAACCTTTTCTACCATATTCGTGCCTGTCGGATCCGGGATATCAACCACTTCTATCCGTGCATAACGGAAATACCGTTCCGGTCGTTCTGAAAACATCAGTATACCAACATTTAACGGTTTAATATTTTCAACAGGACCGGATACCAACTGCTCTTAAATTCGATGCGAGTTGATTCAACAACTCTTTGATTAATCAAATCATTTCGACACAGTTTCGTCGAAACTTTCGATGGCATTTTATCGAAACTTTCGACAAAGACATATCCAATCTATCGAAACTTTATATTTCACATCCACTTAATCCGATTCTCTTCACCGCGTACCATCTTCGCGATATTCTTCCGATGCCGAACAATGATCAACACCGTAAAGACGAGCAGCGCCGCCACCATCATCCACGATTTCGTCGTGATCCACACAAACACGCTGACCGCTGCCGCCGAGC
>JAFSBP010000402.1 GCA_017437205.1 Lachnospiraceae bacterium | reverse complement strand
TTTAGCTGGTCACTCTATCAGCTCTTTAGCGGCGGTGTAATGCTGGGCTCCATCTTCATGGCATCCGATTACGCGACCTCTCCCGTGACACCAAAGGGTCAGATCCTCTTTGGTATCGGCTGCGGTATCCTGACCGTAATTTTCCGCAATTATACCATCTTCCCGGAGGGCGTAACCTACGCGATCCTGCTGATGAATGCACTGGTTTGGGTGATCGACAAAAATACCGCTCCGAGACAGTTCGGCGCGACAAAAACATCTCTTTTCTCTAAGAAAGGAGGTTCTGTAAAATGAAAAAGAACTTTTTGATTCCCTTTGTCTCCATTCTTTTGACCGGACTTCTTCTCCTCGGACTGTCCGCAGGGCTAAACGGTATTGCCGCGAAGAACGCCCGCGAAGAACATTTGTCCATCATGAAGACCCTGCTTCACGGCAGTGAGACCTTTGTGGTGGAGGAATACACCGGCGATGACGAGAACATCGTTTCCGTCCACAAGGCAGAAAACGGCTACGTCATCGAGACCACTACCCCCGGCTACGCAAAGGACATCACCATGCTGGTGGCTGTCACAAACGAAGGCAAAGTCGTCGGACTGGTGATTCGCGAAATGCACGAAACGCCCAGTCTGGGCCTGAATGCATTGAGCGACGCGGATTTCCTGTCCCAGTTTCTGAACACCTCCGGCGATGCCGAGGTGGGCACCAATGTGGACGCAATCACCGGCGCCACCGTAACCTCCAAGGCAATTGCCCGCTGCATCAACTCTGCGGTGGCTTACGTGACCGGCGCGGACATCGACTCCGGCGCCACTTCATGGGGAGGTTGACACAATGAAAAATAAAACGTACACCTTGAATCTGTTATTGACTGCTGTGCTGGGAATCGTGATGGTGGTGTTTATCCTGATCCGCACCTTCTCACCGGCCAGCTTCCTCCCCGAATGGGATGTGCCCACGATGGCAATGGTATCTCTGGTCGCGCTGGTGCTGGATCACTATCTGGCGCCCGGCGTAAAGCGCTGCTACCTCTGCGTGGCAATTCTGTCTGCGCTGACCTTCGGTCTGCTTCCCTTCGGCGCATGCTTCGTCGGACTCACCGGTGCCCTTCGGATGGGCCTGATGGGCGGAATCGTCTTCACGGCGATCACTTGGCTCTATACCTCGGCGATGGATCGACTCTCCTCCGGCCCCAATGCAAAGGCCGCACCGATTGTGTGTGCGGTGGGATTATATCTGGCGGTGCAGGCAATGGCAGGGATGATGCTGTAAACTGATTTTTATGTGAATTATATGAAAGAAAACGCCTGAAATAAACTTTGATTTGTTTCAGGTGTTTTCTTTTAGGTATGATTAGATCATGGACCAGTAGCAGCGTTAAACACAGTACTAGCCTTATCAAGACCACCAATATATGTACTCACTTTCCGGAAACCCTTATATTTCAAGGACTTTTACATCGAAGAAATTTAAGTCCACGTTCTCCTTTTCGAACCGAGTTCATCATGTAAATACTTTAACTCCCTTCTCTACATTGAAAAAGAGAGGCGGTCATTGATGTGACTACCTCTCGAAACGCAGTTATTCACTTAAGGAAACGATACCGTCGGAGCAAATGACTTCTGTTGACATAGACAATTCTGCATTCCATCCGTTTCCAAAACTTATATTAGCCTATTGTGCCTTAGTTCCTTTATAAACAATGCTTTTTAATTCCCAGCACTTAGCAAGCGCCATATCACCGATACTAGTCACACTGTCTGGAATTACAACACTTGTCAAACCAGCACACCCGGAAAAGGCACTATTGCCAATATTGGTCACCCCTTCCGGAATCACCAAGTCAGTCAAACTTTTGCATCCACAGAACGTTAATTCCGCAATAGCATTTAAACTTTCAGAGATTACAACACTAGTTAAACTCTCGCAATCAATAAAAGCGCCAGCTCCAATACTGATCACACTGTCTGGAATAATCATGCTGGTTAACCCGGTACAGTCAATAAAGGCAGTTTCACCAATACTAGTCACACTGTCTGGAATAATCACATCGGTTAAACCAGTACACCCCCAGAATGCGTTTTTTCCAATGCTGGTCACACTGTTTGGAATGGTAATGCTTGTTAAACTTTCACAACCAATAAATGTTCTATCGTTAATACTGGTTACACCATCTGGAATTTTGATGCCAGTTAATTTTTTGCATTCACTAAAAGCGCCAGCACCAATACTGGTTACGCTATTTGGGATAGTAATGCTTGTGAGGCTTTCACAGCAACCGAACGCTCCATCGCCAATACTCGTTATCCCCTCCGGAAGGATAATACTAGTTAGTTTTTTGCATTCATAAAATGTCGACCATCCAATTGATTTCACACTCTCCGGAATAGCTACGTTTGCCAGTCTTATGCAACCATCGAACGCTCCATCGCCAATATTGGTCACCCCATCTGGGATAGTAATACTAGTCAACTTCTTGCAGTATCTAAAAGCCCATTTATCAATGCCCGTAACACTGTTTGGAATAACGATGCCTGTCATGTCACAGTACTGAAAAGCACTATTATCAATCCCGACAACAGTCCTTCCTTCTTTAGTCTTCGGAATATAAATTATTGAATCAGTACAATCGCGAGAATAAGTGACTTTACATGTCTTGTCATTTTCTTTTACTATTACATACTCTAATCCTATGGATCCGGTTGCCGGAATAACTTCTTGTTGGACTAGCATTTTGTCACAAACAGAACAATATGCACCATCTGTTAATCCATCCTCCGTGACCGTCGCTGCCCAGCCAGGAACAGTGACAGATGTATGTTCTAATCTCGAAATCGTTACAGTCTGTAATACAGTGTTGCAGTGTATGCATTCGTTATGTTGTTTTCCTTCCGCAGAACAAGTCGCCTTAATATCTACAATCCAGTTTCCTAAAACATGGCCGTTTGCTCCACCTTCTGTTTCTTTACATGTATTACAAGTTTTTGGAGATGTACACGTTGCTGGAATCCAATCATGACCAAGAAAATTTACATAACTATCTGTATAACTGTCGCCGCAACGGCAAATGTGGGTGGTATAACCCGCTTCAGTGCATGTCGCCGTAACAACGATTGCCTCAGTATAGTTGTGTACATGATTAAGCGTCGGGATTATCTGTGTTTTAGTTTCTTTACACACACTGCAAGTAAGGCGTTTTTCCCCTTCGTTCTCTTCTGTCTCTTCTCTAATCACCACACCATCGTCCCAGCAATGACCATGGGCTTGACCACTGGTTATGCCACACGCCTGACAGGTTTTCGGAGACGTACATGTTGCTGGATTCCACTTGTGTCCGGTGGAAGATCCTTCAGTTGCTCCGCATGTGCGACACGTCTTCGGAGATGTACACGTTGCTACACTCCAATTATGGGTATGAGGCACTTCTGTCGGTTCTTCCGTAGGTGCCTGCGTCGTCGGCACTTCCGTCTCCGGAGCAGTAATCTCCGCCCCGATTGTCGAAACGTCCGTCATGGCTTCCGTGGTTAGCTCCGTGGTCTCCTCTGTTTTTTCCTCCGTGGATTCTACTGTAGGCATCTCGGTGGACTCCTCGACCATCGCGTTCCCTTCAGTGGACGTATCACCGATTGCCGATGATTGCTCACTTTCGTTTTCTGTCTGTTCAGCAGTCGTGTTTTCTTTCTCAATACCAGCTGTAGTTGTCTCCTGTCCTGCGCCTGTATCTACCGTTGCATCGCTGCAGGCAGCCAACGACAGTGTCATCGCTATTACCAACATAAGGCTTATAATCCGTTTCATGTCAGTCTCCTTTGCTGTCAATGAATTTATCTACATTATTAAACTCTATTGTACTATCCTCGGCTCAGCATGTCAAATTTTTTTCTGTAATCCTTCATTCGTAAAACTATAATAATTATCTGGATCTCCTCCGAAAATAATAATATGATCGTCTACTCTAATCCCCAACATTTCTCCTATATCACTCATCATCAATGTAAACTCTTTGTCTGTTTGTGATGGTGTCGGGTCCTGCCCAGGATGATTATGTACAATAATTATTGATGCCGCATTAGCCAGTAATGCCGGTAGAAAGATCTCCTTTCCCGATATGTATGTTCCTGTTGTCATACCCAGTCCCGCCAAATGAGTTGATAGGACTCGTCCTCGAATATCCGAATTAATTACATATACCGCTTCTCTTGCAAGATCTGAAATCTCACGTTTACTACCGGTATTCCACCATCATAATATTTCATCGTTTTCCTCCATCAATAACTGTACTCTCTTCTCTGAAACCCTTATGTTTCAAGGGGCTCTACATCGTAGACATTGTCTTCAAACATTCCCTTTTTCTTGGCTTATTTGCCGAGTAAATATATCCACCAATAAATGTACTCATTTTCCCGGAACCCTTTTGTTTCAATGGCTTTTTACGTCGTAGACATTGTCTATCCATTAATCTTCTCAAAAAATTCTCTGTACGAAAGAATCAGAACCAGGCTACGCTCCTGCTCTGTTCGACATATTGGAATTTGCAGTTATCTATACTCTTTTGGAATTTCGATATGAAATGTCTCACACAATAACTTCACATCATGTACATCATTTTCATCAAACTCGTATCCCAGATGGAACATTACTTGACTATATGGTTCAATACAGGA
>JAFSBP010000401.1 GCA_017437205.1 Lachnospiraceae bacterium | reverse complement strand
TATACCCATGCTGAACATCTGCCAAGGCATCCACGGTCCTTGGGAAAATAACACATTGGATACCATCATGGTAACCGCACCAACCAGAAATCCTGTTTCTCCACCGAAAGCCACGCCTGAGATAATGACTAACGCCAGAACCGGTTTGAATTGGGGCAGCATAAAGAACGCCGCTCTTCCTGCCACACCGATGGCACACAGCACCGCAATGATCACCAGTTCTCTTGCCTTAGGTCTTCTGCTTTCAAACACGAGCACAAATGGCACCATACATTCTGTGAGCACCAACAATGCAGTGATGTTATAGTATCGGTCTCCCAGATAGAAAACTCCTGCAAAAATCGTCAGCGGAATACACAAAACGATCAATATCGCCGCCACCAATGTACGCTTACTCAATTTTCTTTGCGCGGCCGGTATCTGCAGCATGGCAGATGGTGCGCTTCTGCGCCCAATCGCAGCAATAAATGCCCCCAGTGAAGCAATCAAGACGAGATAAAGGGATAACTGTTGCTTTCCCACTACACTGACACCTTCCTTGTTGATAACGTCGGAAAGATCTGTAATACCGGTCGCATAGAAAAACACGGAAAGTGCAACCGCCAGCGATACTCCTGCAATCATTTTTCTCCACAACGGCAAGGGCTTCGGTTTATAATTGACAGCAGTTTCTTTCGGTTCCGGAAGCGCCTCCACTTTCGGTATTTCCGGTTCTATCGGCAATTCACCGCCGCAGCATTCGATAATATCCGCCACTGTCACCGCTTCATGAATCAAATGCCTTGCCATGCGATTAGCCGGAGTGGTATAGAAGCTGTTTCCGGAAAAGAACTCTCCGGGAGTTCCCTCCGCAACAATACTGCCGTCAAAAAACAGGCCGCATTTGTGAGCATACTCAGCGCAAAAAGGCACATCATGACTCACCATCAGAATAGTCACCCCTTGGGCGATAAGTCTTCGCAAAATCAAGGCAAAAGTCACCTTAAACTCTGCGTCAAAGCCTTTGGTCGGTTCATCCAGAAGTAAAATCTCCGGAGTCGTCAATAGTACCTTTGCCAAAGCAGTTCGCTGTTGCTCACCTCCGGACAGATCATAAGGGTGCCGATCCAAAAAGCTTCTCAGCCCACAAAGTTCCGTAATCCGGGCAACCTCCGCATCCTGCGTTTCTTTCGGAATCTTCTCTCCACGAAACACTTCATATAAGTCTTCCCGCACCGTGCGTTTCACAAAAAGAGTCTGGGGATTCTGCGGCAAATGTCCCAGCTTGCCATACAATCTCACATCCCCTCGATAGGCTGTCCGTAAACCGGAAATCACTTTTAATGTGGTAGATTTTCCGGCACCGTTTCCTCCCAAAATGGCATAAAATTCACCTTTTCTAAGGATCAGAGAAAAACCCTTTACCACATCAGGACTATCCTTTTCATAGCGGAACCACAGATTATCACACTCCAGAGTGGCTTCTTTTGAATATACCGGATAAGTTTTTTCGGAAAGAGGTAAAAGTGGTTGTTCAGCTGCCCTTCCGGTCAGGAAATTACTACCATCCCGGATGGTCATCGGACAGTCCAATTTCGTATCCACTGCTGCCCACACCCGCATGGCAGTGGGCATGGCGAGGAACATTCCGCTTCCCTTATCTTTTAGCTGCAATCCGACCTTTTCCGGCTTGTCGTCACAGATAATCGCACCCTCATTCATCACAATCACTCTTGTTGCAAAGGGAAACGCCTCTTCCAGACGATGCTCCGTCAGAATGATCGTTGTACCCAATTCGCGGTTGATTTTTCCCAAAAGGGCTAAAAAGTCAGCCGCCGCAATGGGATCAAGCTGGGCGGTCGGTTCATCCAACACCAATACACTGGGTTGCATCGCCATCACTGAGGCGAGACTCAATAACTGTTTTTGACCACCAGATAGCTCTGTCACATTCTTGTAAAACCAATTTTCAATCCCGAAAAACGCCGCAATCTCCGCAACCCTGCGACGAATGGTCGGAGTGTCGTAGCCCAGACTTTCCAATCCGAAAGCCAGCTCATGCCACACCTTATCGGTAACCACTTGATTTTCCGGCGATTGCATGACAAAACCGATCTGCTTGGCCTGTTCCCTTTGAGAAATCTCAGACAATAATGTTCCCCGGAAATAAATCTCTCCCGAAAACAAACCGTGAGGTGCCAAACAGGATTTCAAATGTCGCAACAAGGTAGATTTTCCGCAGCCGGAAGGACCACAAAGAATCAAAAACTCTCCCTGATTCACAGAAAAGGAAAGATTACAGAGCGCCTTGTTCTCTCCCTCCGGATAGGTAAAATCTACATGTTTGAATGAATAATTTTCCATTTTCTCTCCTCAACTGCGTTCAACACCGTCGGCATGATACACAGAATCAAGTATACAAACTGAAATGAAATTGTCACCATATTAAGACCGATATAGCGAATACTCGGAAAGTATCGAAAGCCAAACGCCGATACGATCATACCGGTCACCAGATAGCACCCGCAAAAGCCAAGATAAAGCAGTGCATAGTTGTCCCGATCATCAAAGCGATAAATGGAAAACGCGGTACGTCCTTTCAGACCATATCCACGGCTTTTCATGCTGTCTGCTGTTTCTATGGCATTCTCCAGTGCCCAGGTCACCATAATCGATAAAACGGTAACGGCAATTTTCATCCGCTTCCAAAGCGATCCCTCTGAAATATCTCTCCCAATACTCCGTTGCGCATCCACCACAATATTCATCTGCGCCTTAAACTTAGGAATAAAACGCAATGTCATACTTAAAACCAGAGACAGCGCCGGAATGATTCGACCAAACAAATAAATGAATTTGTCTGAGGTGATGACCCGATTGAAATTCACGAACCACAGCATCACCGTTGCCAGCATAACGCCCGAAGACAGTCCATATAAGATACTCTCCAATGTCAGCGGATTTCCGGTGGGAAAGTACAGTAATATGGTCACACCCTCATGGCTGAAAGCGGGATTCATAAATGCTGTCAGCAACATAATCGGCAAACACCATTTCAATGTAAACAACACTGCCTTTTTTCCCTCAATCTGCACTGCATAAGCGCAGGCACAAATGAAAGATATCCCTTGGGCGACAGGATGATTTAGAATCATCGAAAAGCCGATCACCAAGACAAAGTACAAAAAATTTACCAACGGATGATATTTTGCAAAACAATCTACGCTCATTTAGTTCATCCCTCTGCCCACATCATTGCCAAGATCGCAAGTGTAACGCCATTCCACCACGTCCCCGTCTTTCAACTGATAACGGGAACAGCCATAGTTGGGATACCAACCGTTGACATGATACATCCAACCGGATAAACTGCCACAGTCAAATTCATACAGATTATGAATTCCCTCAATATAGGCACTGTTATAGATTGGTGTCCATGAGGATTCCATATGAATACCGTGTTCCTTGCAGACCCGCTGCAGAACATCAAACACCGATTCTCCCTCATAGAAAGTAACTTTGGTTTGGGGAAGAATCACTCCCCCGGACGGAACCATTTCCAGCTTGTCCGGGTCCAGTTGTTCCAAATTATTCAAAATCGTAGAGCATTCAATGGAAAATGTACAGGTATATGTCTTCCTCTTGTCTACCTCCTGATTTTCCGGCTCTACAGGCTTGGGCTTTCCTTCTGGGATCGGATCTGTCAGATATTGATCCTTTGTAGATTCCTCGGTATCATCTTCTGTTTCCTTGGAAACGGAATCTTCTTCCGACAGCGCATCAGGTTTAATCACAAAGCTCTTTAAACTGCCGTCCAGATTGCAATTTAAAATGGTTTTATTCTTTCCTCCGGTCAAAGACACTGAAATCACCGGCTGCTCATTTTGGTAAGCGGTAGCACTGTTTTCTGCCCATTTTTCTGTCAGATGGATGGACAACAGGCCGTAGAATCCGAAGCTCCCATCCTGTGAAAGGGTCACATTTATCTCTCTATCCTTCACTTCATCAATCGTGACCTCAAGTTTAATATCCTTCGTTTCAGCAATATCACTGCCAAAGATCGTCCACTCATATTTAAGCCCATTAGACTGTCCATAAAACATGCCAATGGCATTTTCACTTTTCAATTGCCGGATCACATTCTCTTCAATGATACCGCCCTCCGGGATTTGAATTGCATCCTGCAGATTCACACTCCCAAAGTTTCCCTGACATGCACATAAAGAAATTAATATAATGAAAGCCCATAAAAAGCTGAATCTTCGTCTCATTGTCATTCTCCTATTACCAGTCTGCCGTTTTTTGTTTTCAACGTGTCCGTAGTTATGGCAAGACTCTCCGATTCATTGGACGCTGCAAAAACCGCATCCTCAAAATTTAATTCAAGAATATCTCCTTTTCGCACACTGCCCCGAAGCCGAAAGCGCAGACGGAGCACAACATTATCCTCCTCTGCCAGCAATTCCTTACTAAATGCGTATTTCCCTCCAGTCATGTCCAAATACATAATGTTGATCATTCCGGTTTCGTTACTGTTCTTTACATCGCAGCTCCAATCAGGAAGCTGCTGCCCCAAACTATTTTCACCGTTTAAAATAAATACATTTCCTTCTTCTATGCCTAAAAATTCCAACCTAGATACATCAAAAGAAACACTCATGCTCATCGCCGGATAGCGAGCCTCCCCCAAATCGGAGATTGTCACATCCAAAACAAATTCATCTCGTTTTGATGCGGAGAGTTTTTGCGGAGTTTCAATCATCAGCGTCGGAACGCCGGAGTCTGAATCCTTACCATTAAGCAATAAAAATGCAACAACCGCAATCAAAATCCCGATCCCAGCTATCCAAATCCAGCTCCTTTTCTTCTTGTCAGCACCTTCACCTCTTCCTGCCATAAAACTCTCCTTTACTTTTATTGGGTGGGAGAATCGTACTCCCACCCGATAAACCTTTATTGTTCGCTACTAATCGTCGCCGCTTTAGTCACTACTCCGTACTCGGCTCCATTTACAAAGGCTTCCACAATACCCAAGGCATCGAAGGTATTGATCCGTCTGTCGCCATTTACGTTCATGGTAAGAATCTGATCATCCGTAGGTTCTTCACCTTTGCGCAACCATGCGTCAACTGCCGCCAGCGCATCCTGTGCATTCACCACGCCATCACCATTCACATCACCAAAACTGATGGTCTCAGCATCTTCACCGGGGATGTCGAAATAGCTTTCATTCACGAAATTTTCCATAGCAACAGATGCGTCCACCAACGCTACGTAAGTCGCAACCCCTGTTTTCTCAGAAATCTGCGCGCTGTTCTTGAATTCAATCTCATACGT
>JAFSBP010000036.1 GCA_017437205.1 Lachnospiraceae bacterium | reverse complement strand
TCTCGGACAGTTTTTTGACTGTCGGGAAATAGAAAATCAGAAGCATGGTAATGGACAATATCCATCCGATCGGCCAAATCAAGTACAAAAACGTCAGGTTCGGGCAGAGCGGGAAAATCAGATACACCCACACAAAGCGGATCGCGCACATAAAAATCAGTGTCGCCGCCGTCGCTACTATCGGTTTTCCCATGCCCTTCATCGCCGCGCCCATGATCTCATTGATTCCGCAGATAAAGTATGTACTGGAGATAATTACCATCTTCTGCTGAGCATAGGCGATGACCGCAGGATCACTGGACATAATGGAAGCCAGTTGTGCGGAGAATATCGCTGAAAGTGCTCCGAAGGTCGCTCCGAAACCAATCGTGATCAACATTCCCCTGCCTACTGCCTGCGTGGCTCTTTTTATGTTTCCGACACCCACATTTTGGCTGACATATGGCATGACTGCCAATGCCGGTGAAACCGAAATCTGATACAAAATACTGTCAAAGTTATTTGCAATGGAGATCCCCGTGGTCGCCGCCGCCCCAAAGGAATTCACTGTCGCAGTAATGATAACGTTCGCAACAGAATATAACGCCTGCTGCAGACCCGCCGGAATACCAATGAACAAAATCTCGCCCATCTCCTGCCGGTAAAAGCGGATCCTTTCCAGTTTGATCTTTACGACGCCCTCATTCTTTAACAGCGCACGAAACGCCAGCGTAGCAGATGTTGTCCATGAGACAATAGTCGCAAATGCCACACCCTCCACGGACATCTTGAATACTGCAACGAAGAGAAACGTCCCAACTACCTTCACGACGCCACCCAAAACAGAAAAAAACATCTGTCTGCGTGAATCGCCGGAGGCACGCAGAAGTGCTGCACAGAAGGTATAAACCATCAAAATCGGTGTTCCCGCAAAATACAGCCGAAAATACAGCGTCGCCTGAGAAAATAACTCGTCCGGGCAATTCGTCAACCGCAGAAAAACCTTGGCCAAAGAAACTCCGACGACCAAAAGCAACAATCCGCCTGCAATCGACAGCGCTATCGCTGTTCCGACAGAGCGATCTACCCGCTCCCGGTCGCCCTTACCGATATACTTAGCGACCACCACATTTGCTCCGGCCGAAACACCGATCACCAGTCCACTGATCAGAGAAATCAATGTTCCACAGGCCCCAACCGCTCCCACCGCAAGCTCATCCGATCCAAAATTCTTCAAAATGGTCATATCGATCACGTTGAACAACGATGTCAGCACATTCATGATCATGATCGGAAAAGCGATGGTGAGCAGGCCCTTTGCGATCGGACCGGACAACATATTTACTTCTTTTTTCCTCATCACTACGTCCTCCCTGCCAAAGAGCGCTCTCTTTACCAGTACCGATTCTCCCAGTTTCTCGTCGCGCGAAGCAGGCACTCTAAGTAGAAATAGTCGCCGTAAATACAGGAGGTATCATAACTGTTGCCCTTTTTGTAGGGTGTAGTATGCAAAAGCAATGCCTCTACGCCCATGTCCGGTGTTGTTTTGCAGTTACGCATCATGGAAATAATCATCTCCTTCGCCACCCTGAGGTACTTTTCCATGTTGTAGGTGTCATGAGGAATCAGTCTCGCCATCTCCAAAATACCGCAGGCCGCAATTGCTCCCGCCGAGCTGTCTCTGGGCTCATCGTCGCCGTCATTGTAAATGAAATCCCAGAACGGCACATAATCCTTCGGCAGATGGTTGATAAAGAAGTCGGTCACACGGACAAACTCCGGAAGCAGAGACTCATCCTTCGTGTAATCATAAGCGACTGCCAGACCATAAATAATCCAAGCCTGCCCTCTGCTCCAGAAGGACTCATCGTGAGCTCCCTGGAGAGTCAGACCGCGGATCGGTCCACCGGTGGCATGATCCATCAGGAAATGATGATATGTAGAACCATCCTCCCTCACAAGATATTTCAGCGTCGTCCGCAGATGGCGCATCGCCTTGTCCTTGTATGTCTGGTCTCCGGTCTCCTCCGCTGCCCAGAAGAGCAAGGGAAGATTCATCATAGTATCCACGATGAAACGATAATTCTGAGGCTCATAATTTCCATCCGCTCCCATGGACTGGATAAACGATCCGCGATAGCGGAATCGGCGGGACAGGGAGTAAGCTGCAATCAATGCCGCTTCCTTCGCAATCTTGTTTCCGGTCAGTTTATAGGGAGCCACGCTGGACAGCGTGTACAAAAATCCGATATCATGATGCCAATCCACCTCGTCGTTCTCCACCACGCGGCGATAAAAATCCAGCACGTTCTTGTCCGCCACCTGACGGTAGGCCTCATCCTTCGTCAGCTCATAAGCCAGCCACAGCAGACCGGGCCAGAAGCTCTCCGTCCAATAGTTAGGCTGAGCGTTGGGCGCCACGCCCCACTTTCCGTTCTTATATCCTCTCGGATATACATCGCCGTCGGCAAACTTGGGGAGCGTCCCCTTCAAGATCGCACAGGCATCGGCGATTGCCTGGTCAAGCTCCGCGCGAAACGCTGCGTCACCGTCTGACAGTACGTAGTTTCTGTTTACTTCACTCATGAAAAATTCCTCCTTATACTAAGCTGCCTGTGGTTTTTAATAAGATGGCAGCTGATCCACAATTATGGCCGTTATTTTAGTTATCCTCTTTTATAATTCAAAAGCTCTGAAGCAGCTTTGTCATGCCTTCTACCATAATATCATCCCCGCCCGCCTTAAGCGCAGAGCCTCTCGCTTCATATCCGCCCTCGGAGTAAGCCGACCTGATGGGGATATATCCACCGGCACTGTTAGTCAGGCAGCAAAGAATCATCGTGTCAAAGGGAGAATTTTCTCTGATGCGGTTTCCGATCTCTGTAAAGGGCTCACCACCGATACCGGCAAACACCAGCTCGCCGATCTTCACTGCGGAGAGAACAAATGGAAATGCTTCCGGTCCGTTCTGAAGTTTCACAATGCGCCGCGCCTCTGCGACTGCCGTGGTCAACTCCATCTCCTTATACGGAAGTTCAGCCGTTCTTCCCTCGTCGTACAATTTGCAGATTTTCTGTGATTCCTCCACACGGTGGTTTTCCTGATTTGAAGGAAGCGTCACCACTGCGGATGCATAGGAAATCCTGTCCGTCTTCACGGGCTCTGTGACGGAACACACTGAGAGCACTGCTCCCGCGATTACACGTCCCATATGCTTCGCATGCTCAATCCCCCTAGGAACACCATCAAAATCAATCTCCGTGATTGCACTCTCCCCTGCCGTCGGGTTCACGTTTACATGGTTCACATCGCCCTGCGGTCCC
>JAFSBP010000400.1 GCA_017437205.1 Lachnospiraceae bacterium | reverse complement strand
TTTTAAGAGCGAATTCAGTCCGACAGTGATTGAGATGTTCCGCCAGCTGGCACCAAACATGGGCTTTGGCATGCGGATGATTTTTGCAAATCTTTGGCTGTTTAAGCCGCTTTTAAAGAAGTTGATGAAGGCGATCAGCCCTGCCGGTGCGGCTATGCTGCAGACGACGCTGGCCTTTACCATGGGTAAGGGTTCCGACGGATACAATGTAATCCCTCAGACCGCCTATGTGACCGGAAATATGCGTTTCATTCCCCATCAGCCGATGGAGGAGAGTATTGAGGTGGTGCGCAAGTTAGCGGAGAAGTATGACATTGAAACTGAGGTGATCACTGCGTCTCCTCACTGCGAGCCTGTGAGCTACGAAAGTCCTCAGTACCGTCTGGTGGAGGAAGTGGTGAAGTCGGTTTACCCCGGTGTCGGTGTGAGTCCGTACACTATGACCGGCGGTACCGATGCGAAGTTTTACAGCGAAGTCTGCGACAACTGTCTGCGCTTTGCACCGTTGCATATCAATAAGCAGCAGTATGGCAGTATCCACGGCTTGAACGAAAATATTTCCGTGAATGTATTGCCCCTTGGAGTTGATTTCTACAAAGAGATTATTCTCCGGCAGGGATGAAATGGAGAGAAGAGATGAAGTATACTGATATTGCATGGGATTTTGACGGTACGTTGGTGGACTCGTACCCGAATTTGACCAAATTAATGCAGGATGCCCTGGAGAGCTTTGGATGGAAAGAGGAGAGTGAAGAGATCCGAAAGCATTTGGTAGTTACACTGAGACATGCGTACGATTTTTTTGCGGAGAAATATGGGTTAGAACCGGACGAACTGAGTCAGCGTTTTAATTTGCTGAAAAAAGCTCAGCCGGAGGTTCTGCCCCTGTTTCCGGGCATCGAGGAGGTCCTCAGAGAGATTAAGGAGAGTGGTCGGAGAAATCATCTCTACACAAATCGAAAAGAGGATGCCGTGCATTACATGGGGGAGCTGGGGATTCTGCACTATTTTGACGGGTTGATGACGTATGAGAAGATGGCGGATTATAAACCTAATCCCGATGGAATGTTCAAACTTCTCGCGGAGTACCGGGTCGAACCGTCGAAGATGTTGATGGTGGGTGATCGGATATTGGATATTGAAGCGTCGAAGGGAGCGGGAGCAGACGGATGCTTTTTCAATACGAACGGGCTTCCTGTGCCGGAATGTGCCGACTTTGTGGTGGAGGATATCCGGGATTTGCTTCGCTATCTGTGATAGTGGGAATGTTGTGTCTGAAGAAAAAAGCGACAGTCGTAAAGAAGGGGAGCTAAAAGATGGAACAAATGGATAGATTAAAAATAGTTGTGTTGGATCGCGATACGTTGGGGGAAGATGTACCCTTAGATGCTCTCTATGCCTTGGGCGATGTGACGGTTTACGGATTGACTGCACCGGAGCTGGTGGAGGAGCGGATCGCGAACGCGGATGTGGTTGTGGTCAATAAGATCAAAATGAATGCGTCTAATTTAGCGCGCGCGGACAAGGTAAAGCAGATCTGTCTTGCGGCCACCGGCTATGACAATGTGGACACGGCGTATTGCAGGGAGAATGGAATCGCTGTCTGCAACGTGGTTGGTTATTCTACCCAGAGTGTGGCACAGGTGACGATTGCAATGGCTCTGTCTCTGTACACGAAGCTTTCTCAGTATAGGCAGTTCGTGATGTCCGGTGAGTACAGCCGTCAGCCCATGATGAACCGTCTGGAGCCGATCTACCATGAAATTGCAGGGAAAACATGGGGAATCGTCGGCTTTGGCAATATCGGGCGGCAGGTGGCGAGAGTGGCCGAGGCGCTTGGCTGCCGGGTGCTCATCAATAAGCGGACCCCGGTGGAGGAATATACCTGTGTAGATATTGATACGATCTGCCGTGAAGCCGACATTTTGTCGGTACACACCCCGCTGTCCGGGGAGACGAGGGGGCTGATCAGTGAAAAGCGCATCGGAATGATGAAGAAGGACGCAATTTTGATCAACGTAGCCCGCGGCGCGGTGATTGACGAGGCGGCAGCGGCGAAGGCAATTCTTGACGGTCGTCTTGGTGGATTAGGAGTGGATGTGTATTCCACAGAGCCGTTCCCGGTGGAACATCCCTATACAAAACTTTCTGACTGTGAAAATGTGTGTCTGACCCCTCATATGGCGTGGGGAGCCCACGAAGCGAGGGTGAGATGTTTAGAGGAGATTGCTGCAAATATCAGGGCATTTTTTGCCGGCGAAGTGCGTTGTCGGGTGGATTGATCAACGGTCATTTTTTGGAAAGACAAATTGCCCGGTAGAGGGGAGAAAACGTGAATAGTTTTCCTGCAAGGTGAAGCATACTAAACTGACGCTTTGAGAAAAGGCGTGGGAAAGGAATGCGCACATGACGGAAAACATAAAGAATAAAAATATCCTTGTCGGTCAATATATCGTGTTATTTATGATTCTCTCCTTCGGAGGATGGGCGGTGGAGACATTGTTTTGCTCACTGTTGGCGGGAAAATGGTGTGACCGGGGATTTCTCACCCTGCCGTTTTGCACCATCTACGGTTTTACCATCCTCGGTTTGTACGGCCTTTTGGGAACACCGCAGGACGGAAGAACGTTGTTAAAGAATGTGTCGGGAAAACCGATGCGTTTTCTGCTCTATTTTTTGATCACGGCATCGGTTACCACGTTGGCGGAACTGGTCACAGGCTGGTTCTTTACGAAAGTGTGTGGCGTGAGTCTCTGGGATTATTCCGGGTACCGATTTCATTACAAGGGATACATCTGTCTGGAATTTTTTCTGGTCTGGGGAACACTGTTTTTGATTGGAATGCGGTTTGCTTTTGAGCCGCTGAAGCAGGCGGTCGCGGCACTGCCACGCTGGGCGCTGTTCTGGGGATCAGCCATATCTTGCTTTTTTCTGATGGCGGACTGGATCGTCAGCTATGCTCGTAT
Organism: Lachnospiraceae bacterium; assembly: GCA_017437205.1. Taxonomy (GTDB): domain Bacteria; phylum Bacillota; class Clostridia; order Lachnospirales; family Lachnospiraceae; genus RGIG423. Next base: position 1,854 of record JAFSBP010000400.1, on the reverse strand, counting down.
TTTTTTTCAGAGTATTTGAGATTTCGGAAGGAAAAGAGAAATGTCCATGAAAAAGACCACCTTATGCTACATTGAAAAAGATGATGAATATCTGATGCTTCACCGCATCCGAAAGAAAAATGATGTGAATCAGGACAAATGGATCGGAATCGGAGGCCATTTTGAGGAGGGTGAGACGCCGGAAGCCTGCATTCTCCGCGAGGCAAAAGAGGAGACGGGGCTGACACTCACATCGTTTCGATTGAGAGGGTTGGTGGAGTTTATCTCGGATATCTGGCCTGATGAAGCAATGTATCTATTTACCGCGGATGAATTTATTGGCGAGATGACCGGTTGCGATGAGGGTGAACTGGAATGGGTGAAGAAATCCCGCCTTCCTGAACTGAATCTGTGGGAGGGCGATTACATATTTTTAGAGCTTTTGGACGAGCGGGAAAGTTATTTCGAACTGAGACTGGTTTATGAAGGCGACTGTCTTAAGAAAGCAGTGCTGGACGGGAGACGGATACGGTAAAAGAGGTGGAACGAGAGTTACTCATCCCACCCCACATAAAATCTTACGGTTACGGCGATGTTTCTCACGACATCGCCTTCTTTTAATTCCATGTCCTGAAGTTCGGTAGTGCCGGGGAAATCCGGAGCGTCGTCCTGAAGCTCCGCTTCCAGCCAGTCTCTGGCGGCATCGTTCGCATTGTCAACGGCGTCCTCCAAAGTGTCGCCGTAGGCTTCGCAGTATAATAAATCGGGAAAGGTGGCCTTAAAACGTCCATCCTCGGTTTTGCGGATAATGGCAGGGTAAACAAATTTCATCATGCACCTCGTCTGTGAGTTATTTGTATGCGGGCGGGGATTTCTATGCCCTGTAACTGGTTGTATTATACCCGATTTTGTGCGAAAGGGGAAGTCTTTTTTTGAGCGGGACTTTACAATCGGGCTCAAACATGGTAAAGTTAGTACGTTAAAGTATAATTGCCTGTCGTATGTCGAGATGGCGATTGGAGAGTTATATGAGTATGATCAAAACAGCAAAGCTGATTTACAGGTATATTAAGCGCGATGAGGAAGGCAATGTGGCAGAGGAGACGAGAGCGCTTGACGATGTGAGTATCAATATTGCCGAGGGTGAGTTTGTGGCGATTCTCGGACGCAACGGCTCCGGAAAATCTACACTTGCGAAACACATGAATGCACTTTTGCTTCCCAGCGAGGGAACCATCTGGATCGGCAGCATGGATTCTGCCGACGAGGAGAATCTGTGGAAGATTCGGCAGACTGCCGGCATGGTGTTCCAGAACCCGGATAATCAGATCATCGGGACTGTGGTTGAGGAGGATGTAGGGTTTGGACCGGAGAATATCGGCGTACCCACAGAGGAAATTTGGAAGCGTGTGGACCGATGCCTTGAGGAGGTGGGGATGACTGCCTACCGACACCGCAGTCCGAACCGTTTGTCCGGGGGGCAGAAACAGAGGGTGGCCATTGCGGGCGTGATGGCGATGAAACCCAGGTGTATTGTTTTGGATGAGCCGACGGCGATGCTCGATCCCAACGGGCGAAGAGAAGTGATCCGCACGGTTCGTGAGCTGAATAAAGTGGAGGGTATCACAGTTATTTTGATCACCCATTATATGGAGGAGGCAGTGTATGCTGACCGCGTGGTGGTGATGGATAACAGTCATGTGGTGCTGGAAGGGACACCGCGGGAGGTGTTTGCGCAGGTGGACACCATCAAGGCGGCCGGCTTGGATGTGCCGCAGGTGACGGAACTTGCCTATGAACTGCGAAAAGAAGGCATAGAGCTGCCGGAGGGGATTTTGAGCGTGGATGAATTCACCGAGGCAGTGGCCGGATTGT
>JAFSBP010000399.1 GCA_017437205.1 Lachnospiraceae bacterium | reverse complement strand
TTTGATTCGATTTAGAGTCTACAACGGTAGACTCTATTTGTCAAGCACTTAATACTTATTTAACATTTTCATCTGTGTTCGACGAGACAGTTCAATCTGCCTTTATCCTTGTACAGGCAAAAGGGCCGACGCTTATGCGGCAGCCCTAAACAAATCATTTCACTTCGTCCAACGCCCGATTCAGTTCTTCCGTTCCCGGCAATACGAACCGACCGCCCTCAATCAGAGGAACCTCACTGCCATCCGCATGGATCACACGGATCGAATCCAGTTCATGGTAGGGAATCGTGATATCGGTATGGCAATTGAAATATGCCTTGCTGTAATCCTCGTGGCGCTTCAATGAGCAGCTATTCTCTCTAGCAATCACTTCCTTACCGTCCGGATTGAACACCGCACGCTCCTCTGCGTGGCTGTAACAGGTATCGCCGATTGCAAAATGAGGTCCCATCTTCTCAATGATCAAAATCTTCAATCGACTGATGATCCCATATTTTCTCGCCATCGCATACGCGGTGGTGTTTGTTCCGATGGCAAACTCCCCAAGAGGCAGGCTCTCATGCTGATAGAGAAGTGCATCTTTGATCAGTTTACGTCCGGTTTCCGGATCATCGTCATTTGCACAGCCGTAATCGACCACAAAACCATCCTCAAATTTCAGCCACAGATCCAAATAGCGAACATCATTCAGATAAATATCGCTGACATGCAACATGCCGGTTGTCCCCACAAGCTGAGGCGAAGTGAACACCTCTCCCAGAGGAATATTCACATCTGCCAGGCAATTTTCAAATCCGGTCTGCTTCTTCGGATCTGTGATCGGCTGCAGTGCAACGCGAAGTTCGGTTCGATTTTCTCCCGCGCCTTTAATCTCCACCGCAACGCCGGCATCCAGCGCATCGATCAACGCCTGCTGGATCGCCTTATACTGCTCGCAATCCAGATTGTTCAATCGAATCGTCTCTGCAAAAATCTCCTCGAAGTCCGGGCCAATCTCCGGTACCGGGTAAGAGATGATCGTAAAGCTCCGTTTTTCCGGATCGATATATTGCTGGACCATCGCGGAGGACTCGCTATAAAAGGCCACATAAAGTTTTTGCTGCTTTTCACTCAATACGCAGCACTCCGGCTTGTTCTCGTAGGAGAACGGTTCCTCACCGAATGTCTCCATCACCGCAGGGCCGGCATATCCCGCAGCCAGTTCACGGCACTCCTCATAAGCCACCTTCAACATGGCCAGACGGCGGTCCTTGTACGGCTTGTCCAAAAACAGTGCAACATCATTGCGGTGATCGTACTCGTACTGAGGGTTTGCGATCGCTCCGTAGTATCCGGTTTTTAGATGCTGACGCTTGTCTGCACCGTGCACCGGACTGCGATAGAGGATCGTCTGCAGCCCCATCGCCTCAAACTGACGGATCGCCTCGCGCACCACCCGCTCAAAGCCAAGGCAGAAGCGCACATCGACTGAGGTTTTTTGTGACAAGTCAATTCCCGCCAGCTCGAATCCTTTCCGATAA
>JAFSBP010000398.1 GCA_017437205.1 Lachnospiraceae bacterium | reverse complement strand
TCCGGCAATCACCGTCTCATTTGAGGTGATGATGGATGGATCAAGGATTAAGTTGTAAGTCACCTTATTTGTCGCCAGCACGATACCGTTCGCATCGGTGATTTTTCCCCGCTGATAAGGAATCACCTGACTGTCATAACCCATCTGGGCAAGCACCTTCTTACTGTATTCGTCCTGATGCTTATACCCGATCACCGCAGCCGCAACTACCATGACAAACAAAGCCAGCATAATTACACTTAATGTAAATGCCAGCTTTCTCTGCATGATTACCTTCATCGGAGTACGAAGCTTCTTCAGTTTTTTCTTTTTCTTAGACGAAACATGTTTCTTCGTCTTTTTCTTCGCATTAGTGGATGATTTCATCTTGACGCACGTACCCACTTTCTATCTGATCATAATAAATCATCTGACTGTCGTCCGCTTCCACCAAACCGAGCTCGTCTGTCGCCACCTGATAGATATGCTCCAGATCCATGCCGGCCTCAACCAGTGCCTCCAGCTTTGCATTCTCCTGATTGATAGAATTCAGTGTACTCTCCAGTCTCGTCACCTGGTCTGCCGCGGATGCAAGTGCTGTCTGTGCTGCCAGCATCTTCAGTGCAAACACTAAAATTACCGCCAGTGCCACCGTCGCATAGACTGCGAACACAGGGGTCATAAGGCTCGTCCGCTCCTTAGGCTCACGGTAAACCTTTGGCTGAACTTTCTTACTCTGCTTTTTCGCCGGCTCCGCCACACGGGGCTTTCTCACCGGTGTTTCTTCTATCTGACGCTTTCTGGGGCTTGTCTCCTGGACATAGCTAACCGGACGGACCTTCGGTTCGGACTTTCGAACTGTATTTCCGTCTACATAATACGTATTCAAGGTAGGCCATTCTGTTTTCTTCTTTGCTGCCATCGTCTTTCCTCCTTGACTTAAATCTCTATCAGCTCCGCTCAAAAATTCTCAGCTTTGCGCTCTGTGAGCGGGGATTTGTCTCTAGTTCCTCTTCTCCCGGCAAGATAGGCTTTCGGGTGATCACCTTTCCCTTACTCACTTTCCCACACACACATGCAGGAAAATTCGGCGGGCAGGTACAGGGGTTCTCATTGTTTCTGAACTTCACCTTCACAATCCGATCCTCCAGACTGTGGAATGTGATGATGCACAGCCTTCCTCCGGGCTTTAATCGGTCGATCATCCGATCAATAGAATCAGTTAACACCTCAAGTTCGCGGTTTAGTTCAATGCGAATCGCCTGAAATGTTTTCTTCGCCGGATGCCCTCCCACAGCGCGAACCTTCATGGGGATCGCCGCCTTGATGATCTCCACCAGTTCTCCGGTGGTCTCAATGGGCTTCTTCCCACGGTTCATCACGATATGCTTTGCGATGTTCTTCGCAAATTTATCCTCGCCGTAATCACGGATCATGCGATACAACTGATCTTCACTGTACTCATTGACAATATCACGCGCGGTGCGTTCACTTCGTCTGTCCATCCGCATATCCAGCGGGACATCCTCGCGGTAGGTAAATCCTCTTTCCGCGTTATCCAGCTGATGGGAGGACACTCCCAGATCCAACATGATTCCGTCCACCAGATCTACCTCCAACCGGTCTAGGACCTCCGGAAGACGAACGAAGTTATCACGTACCACCGTCACCTCTGTGCGGCTCTCACCGCACTCCTGTATTACTCTTTGTAGACGTTCAGACGCCGCTTTGATCGCCGCATCATCCTGGTCAATACCGATCAGTCTGCCTGTTCCCAAAAGTCTACGACAAACTTCCGAAGAATGACCGCCACCTCCCAGCGTCCCGTCTACATATATTCCGTCCCTGTGAACACTCAGTCCCCCCACAGTTTCTTCCAGTAATACCGATTTGTGTACAAAGTCCATCGCTAGAACCTCAATCCCGGGAATTCTTCTGCGATCTCGGAAATCGAACCGAACTGGTTCGCCTGATCCCAAGCCTGCTCATCCCAAATTTCAAAATAGTCACCGGCCCCCACCAGCACCAGATTTTTCTCAAGGTGTGCAAACTGTCTCAAATTCCCCGGAATCAAAACTCGGCCCTGCTTATCGATTTCCACCTCCGCGGCACCACCGATCAGGTATCGTCTCATCTCTCTTCCGTTTCGGAAGTTCGTGGGCAGCTGCTGTTCCAAGCTGTCCAATACTTCCTGCCACTTCTCAGGAGTGTACGCCACAAGACAAGGGTCCAGTCCTTTTGTCACGTAAAATTCATCCCCCAGTAAATCTCTGAATTTCGACGGTACAATCAGACGACCCTTGGAATCTAAACTATGATTATATTCACCCATGAATTTCTTAATCATTTGATTCCACCATGTCCTGTTTTCTACCACTTTGTGCCACTTCGTGACCCAAAACCACCACAAAGTACCACTTGCTTACCATTCTAGAATATAATTGAAAAAAAATCAATAGTTATTTTATTAATTTTTCAAAAAAAAGAAGAGCTGTGCAAAAAACACAGCCCTTCTGTAACATTTTTACTCTACATGTTTATGGGTGTACAGGTGATCCTGGCAATATTCGAAGTTGCCTTTGCATTTGGAGCAGAACCGAAACTCCAGTTCGTCTCCGTCCGCCTCGGTACGTCCACATACCGCACAGCGGTGATGACCGGCTTTCGCCATCGGCGCCTTCACCTTGTGCGCAAACTCCACGCGGCGCTTGATCTGGCGCGGCGTATAATGGCTTCCCGGTGCCGAGAAGAAGTAAATGATATAATTCAGCACACACAGAAGCACCACCACACCGGTAGTAAAATCTGAAATCTGAATGGTGGGAATCAGTGGAGACAAAAGCCCAAAAACGATCATCACTCCCAGATAAATCGCGTCCACTATACCGATCCACTTCGCCTTCACGGGGAGGATATACATCACATAGAACACCGTATCCGGAAATTCCGTGATAAACGCAAGCATCATGGTCATGTGCAGATAGTCAGCTCCAAACCAGATACAATTCCCCCTCAGAATCGTCACGACCACCGCCGCGACAATATGGAAGAATATCCCACTGAACACAAACAGATTGAATCTGAACGCGCCCCAGCACCGTTCCAGTGTC
>JAFSBP010000397.1 GCA_017437205.1 Lachnospiraceae bacterium | reverse complement strand
CGACTTCTTCGTCCTCCTGATTCGGGTCGATTCCCATCAGGCGCAGAACAGCATTTGTGGAGACGGTCAAAAACCAAACGATCGGTTTAAACAGCTTCGCAATTCCACAGATCAGCCCGGAAAGCCCAAGCGCGATGGATTCCGCCTTATTCATCGCCACACGCTTCGGCACCAGTTCACCGAATACCAGCGTAAAGTAGGACAAAACCAGGGTGATGATCACAACTGCGATTGCATCCAGCGTGCCACGGGGAATTACTACGCCCATACCTATTACCCAATCCACTAAAAGATCAGAAAAGTTTTCCGCGGCAAACGCACTTCCTAAAAATCCGGACAGGGTGATCGCCACCTGTATCGTTGCCAAAAACTTCGCTGGCTGTTCGGTCAGATTTACGAGACGAACCGCCCGCTTATCTCCATCCGCGGCCATCTTCGCCAGTTTATTGTCATTCATGGAGATAATTGCAATCTCCGCGCAGGCAAAAATCGCATTCAGCGCAATCAGCAGTACCTGCAGTAAAATTAATCCAAATATTGATGTTTCCAAAATACTTTCTCCTCTTTCATTTGTCATGTTGATAGATTTTAAACACAAAAAGACACAGCCTCCTCTTTACTCCAGTAAACGCAGGCTATGTCCCATATCAATCAACACATGACATAATGGAATCGTATTTCCGTTATCACTGTCATCGTCGCTCATGATGTCGTTTGTTGCTCCTTTCAAAAAATACTGTCCCTATAATATCAAATCATTTCCATCTTGTCAATAAAGAGATTTGATGTTTTCGCACATACACACAGGGTATAGTCATTCTGATATCTCGTTTCCCAAAAAGAGACGCCCTCTGCCTGCCAGATGTTCGCTTTACTCATCTCACCCAACTCCGGTTGTCGGTCTTTCTTCTCAGGAATCACGCAGAATTCGGAAAATGAAGCGTCGATCCCTTTTCCTGTGTATTTTACATAACTCTCACGCGCTGCCCATACACCAAAAAATCTATAGTAGCTCTCCTCATCCACAAACGCTGCCTCAATTGGGTGGAAAAAGCGATGCGCCATCCGGCGAAACCGCTGTGATGCCTCCTCAATGGATTCTCCTTCCATCCGAACATGCTCCTGGATATCCACTCCAACCGGCGTCTCCGCTACCGCGCACACACACCATGCTCCGCTATGACTGACCGAAACATGAATCTGCGGATAGTCGGCCAAGTACGGTTTTCCTCTGTCTGTTCTGGCGATTTTAATCTGCTCTTCACTACCAACGATCTTTATGTGATGCTTCGTTTCGCAGCACTGATGCACAGCCCGTCTGAGCCGGTCCTCTGTACTCCTCCCGTCCTTTGCATCAGACAGATAAAGCCAAATCTGATTCGCGTTCTCGATCATACTTCAGTCATTCCCTGTTTGATCATATAATCAATTACATCTTTCACTTGATGCAGCTGCCACACATCTCTGTTGGGAATCTCGACATCAAAGTGATCCTCGAACGCACAGACAATGTTCATAATATCAAAGGAATTCAATCCCAGATCTTTAACAAAATCCGTGTCGTAGACAAGACCTTTTTTACCGGTTACCCTGCCTACCACATCCTGAATAAACTGAAAAAGCTTTTCTTCCATTCTCTGTTACCTCATCTGTATTTGTCTGTAATCATACCACAACATTCTTCACAAATCAAACAGTAAATCATACCAGATGACGCTTAATTTTTTGCAGCGCAGTTTTGGAAAACTCCTGTTCGCGGATATTCACCATCTGAATCTGCTGATACAATGGCAGTTCCCGATTAATCTGATTGATCTCTGACTGAAGATTTTCCAATATCTCATAGGAAGTCATTCCTTCAGTTTTCTCTTTATTCGGATAAACACTGGCAGCCACCTGCACATCATCTGTAGAGACTCCGCTCGCCGCACCGTACACGATCACATCCTGGACCAAAGGAATCTTTTTGATTTTTTCCTCCAATTTTTCCGGAGACACCTTTTTTCCGTTCTTAAACACGATCAGATTCTTCTTTCTACCGGTGATATAAAGGAATCCGTCCTTGTCAATTTCTCCCACATCTCCGGTACAGAACCATTCGCCCTTCATTGCCTCCGCAGTCAGCTCCGGATGTTTATAATAGCCTTTCATCACATTTTTGCCGCGAACCAGTATCTCTCCGTCTTCAATCTTCACTTCACTGTGCGCGGACACCAATCCAACTGAATCCAGTTTATTCGCTCTATTTCGGTTAACACTGACTAGCGGCGCGCACTCAGTGATTCCATAGCCTTGAAGTACCAACACACCCATATAAGAGAATTCTTCCATGATCTGGCTATTCATATGAGCTCCACCGCAGATAATCAAACGGATGGTTCCAAAACATTTTTCTCTCAACGCATCCAGCTGCTTTCCGCTCTTTTTATAACCCAGCTTGAACAACAGCCTCCGAATGTTTAATAGCATCCTAAGGCCATCTGCCTTTCCTGACTCTTCAGCAGTCATCCACATTCTGCTGTGAATCGTCTCAAGCATCAGCGGAACGGTGAGCATCGTGTGAGGCTTTGCCAGTTGAATGTCACGCATTACTGTCTTTAAATTTCCATTGATATATAAGTGCGCTCCTCCAATCAACATAGATAGAACCGAACAAGTCAGTCCATATGTGTGATAAAACGGGAGTGAGGTAAATGCCACTTTTCCTATCGCTACATTGGCCAATGCGTCAGATGCATTGGTTAAAATAGCTTCCTGACTCAGCATAACCGGCTTTGAATAATTCGTTGTTCCGGACGTAAACACAATAGCCGCGGTCGCATCAGGCTTTACCTGTTCGTCAATCTGTAGATTGATTTTTCCATTGTCACGGAGCTGTGCTCCTTCATTAATCAATGTTCTGACCGTTGCAAGCCCCTTTTCTTTTCCGGTAAGGAAGAATACTTTTTTCTCCTTCCCGGCATATCTGCGGCAAATCTCCTCAAGCGACTTCATACAAAAAATCGCATCGACGTCTGCCATCTGCAACATCTGCTCAATCGTTTCGTTAGGTTGCTCAATATCTACGCAAACCGCAACTGCACCGCAATATGTCGCAGCAAAATAAACCAACAGCCATTCATAACTGTTTTCTCCCAAAATAGCAATATGTTTTCCTGAAAGCCCCAGAGAAACTAGCCGCTCCTGAAGATTTCTGACATCGTCCCGAAGCTGACCGAGCGTAACGCCTTCCTCCTCAGACCGTCTTGTAAACCAGGAAATGGCCGGCAGATTCTCTCGATTCTCTGCCAGACCCTCGATCATATCTCTGAACCGGGTATAATATTTTACTTGATTAAGAGGATATTTTTTCATCCGTTTACTCTCCTGCATGTCTGTTGTGCGCACAATACTGTTCTTCAAACTGCTCTCTTCCCAACCGTTCGATCATCTGTAACAGTGCATCGACAACGCTCTCGTCAAACTGCGTGTTTCTTCCTCTGTTTAATTCCTCTATGGTTCGCTCAAAGCCAAGTCCACGCCGATATGTGCGGTTGGAAATCATCGCATCGAAAGAATCTGCCACGGCAATCACTCGCGCGCCAAGACAAATATCTTCCCCTGCCAGTCTGTCCGGATAACCTCTGCCATCGAAACGCTCGTGATGGCCTCTGACGATGGGCAGCAGTTCCTTGAACGGAGAATACGTCTGCAGAATTTTTTCTCCTTCTGCCGGATGTTTCTTGATCTCCATAAATTCCTCATCGTTTAACGGTCCATTTTTTAAAAGGATCGCGTCGGGCACGCCGATCTTTCCGATATCATGGAACAGACCCGCCACCCGGATCATCTCCACCTGCGCCTCCGGCAGACCCATCTCCTTCGCCAGTCCTACGCTCAAACCGGATACTCGCTCAGAGTGGCCTTTTGTCTCTTTGTCTCTTGTCTCAACCACATATCTCAATGTCTCTATCGTCTGCATGTAGGCCTTTGACAGATCCATCTGATATTCCCGGATTGTCCGCATCTGGCGAATTGACTTCACACAAGACTCCACCAAAAGTTCCAGCTGATCAAAACGTTCATCCTTCTCATAATAGCCCTGAATATCCAGCTGACGAATCGTCCGCACCGGCGGCGCCATACTTTTGTGACCGGTGAGCAGTACAATATAAATGTCTTTATTAAACTTGCGGATTTCCTCTACCACCTGATCACCACAGATGGGGCTCATCAGAAAGTCCAGCAGCATGATATCGTACGCTCCGTTTCTAACACGCTCGATTGCCGCCACCGGATCATTCTCTATATCTACCTCATATCCTGAACGATTAAAATAGGCCTTGATCGTAGAAGTGATGATCGGATCATCATCCACGGTAAGGATAGATATCTGATTTTGCATCGTTAGTTTACTTCTTCTCATCTTAAACTGCCCTCACTTTTGACCGGAATCTTACGAATATGCACCATGTCAAGCGGAATTGCAATCCCAAGGATACATCCTCCGCCCTCACGATTTTCTGCCCACATCTCCCCGTTGAACTTCCCGCGAATAACGGCATTCGAAATATATAATCCCAAACCGGTGCCCATAGTACCCTTGCTG
>JAFSBP010000396.1 GCA_017437205.1 Lachnospiraceae bacterium | reverse complement strand
GAATTTTTCGCATACCATGCACTGAAAAAACAGGTCTCATATTTTCAATCTTACCATGGGAAATATTGTGTTACTGCGAAGATGAATTTGAAAATCGTGACGTCCAAATATTTTTTCCATTTTGAAAAGCTCTTAAATTTTCCAACTTTCTTTCATACAACTTTTTTAACATCGGAATCCGGATATGACGTTCTACAACATCCTTTTCATAAATCGAAAAATCCATCTCGGCTTTATCTACATCCACAAGAGCTCGATTATGCACATATTGCAGTAATTTTGTTTCCTGAGCCACAAAAGAATGAGTCTTAATGTCATCGAATTTCACTTGAGACATTTTTTCATAAGGAATATTGTGAAACATGGAGTTGCCGGAATCGTAAATCGGCGCAAATCCCAATATTTGTAGCGAGTCCGGATCTCTCATTACTGCAATATTATTCATATGTCGGTCTGTATTTGTCATAAGATAATCTGTCATAATCTGATAATCCAGAAAATCTGAAAAATCCTGTTCAGAAATTCCAAGACCTAAACACACCTTTTTTAGTGGATAATATAAAGACTCATTTTGCCTGGTTTTGATCGTCTGAAGCAATTCCCACGCACTGATACATTCAATATTCTCGCTACAGAAGTCATAACACATACAACCAAGGCCATCTATATTGCCATCCACCTGTACGTGTACCAAGGTATAGGCGGTATAGTTGGTAAAGCCTTGCTGTTCATGTAGTTTTGTGGCAAAAATTTCGTTTAAGCTTTGCTGATAGGACTGCCCATAATTTCCTTTGATCATATAGCGGCGACCGTCCTGATCAATACACCATTTTTTCTGCAGTTCGCCTTGAGATGTAGCGCAGTTGAATCGGGTTTCTTTGCGCAGATCAATCATATGATCCCGATTGATGGTCAATTCTCCAAATGTATCCACAAAATCATTTGTAAAAAGGTTAGTGTCTTTCCATGTGAGATCCTCACCTCGTGGCTTAAGCCAATAGCAATCCGACAAGCTTAACGCCAGATTATTCACCAATGCACTGTTTGTGGAGGAATATCCCAGTCGCTGCAACGCACTTTTCGCACCGTGCCTTGTCTTTGGAATCGCCCGATCCCGCCACCATTCATGAAATCTCATGTTATTCATCTGGCCGCCCAGAGGAAAATGTGCTGCAGTTGCATCGTTTCTTCGCACATTTCCTAAAATGCCGTCGTCTGATATTTCCATCAAACATACCGGAATATCTTTATGCATCAAAAAGTATTCTCTCGCGTGTTTGCTCACAACTACCCTCCTTCACTTACTTAAGACCACAGTATGTCCTCTTCTTTATCATATCTGCAATCTCGATTGAACTTCTCCTGAACCTCGTAAAACGTCTCGAATAGATCATCAAGATACAATTTCAGATTTTGCTCTTTTATTTCTTCCAAATCTTCCGCGATATAAATCCGATTCCCTTTTATATCCAAAACACATTTTTGGTTTCTGTCATAGTAATATGAACGGCCTTTTTTTCCGCGAAATTCTTTTAGTGCAGAATTCATGCTCGGAAGAGTTCTTGCAAGCAAATTGATCACATATGGTGCTGGGGAATTCATTCCCTGCTCCCAATTTTGTAATGTGCTGAGTGGGATACCATATGTTTCTGCAAACTGTTTTTGGGACATTCCTGTTAATTCTCTGATCTCTTTCACATTATAATACATATAATCACCTTATAGTACCCGATTCAAGTAGTAATTTATTGTATTATACCCGATTCGGGTAGTTGGAGTCAATCACTTTTTTACGAGTCTGTATATTTTTTCATAAAATTCCCCCTCGATGTTAATGATTATAAACATCGAGGGGTAGTTTATTCATTCATTCCCCAAACTGTGCATATTTCTTCGGTGGCATTCCTACTGCATTCACGAACGACCGCAAAAACCCATTATAATCCTTAAATCCACTCAAGTTGCAGGCGTCGGTCACCGAGTAACCTCTCGTCAGCAAATCCTTCGCGAGGGTAATCCGCTTTGCGGTGATATATTTATGGATCGTGGTTCCGGTGCCGTTTTTAAAGATGCGGCAGAGGTACGAGGTGGTGAGGAAAAACTGACCGGAGAGCTGTTCCAAGGACAGATCCTCGGTAATGTGGCTGTCAATGTAGGAGAGGATGGGACTGATCAGTCTGGACTGACTCAGATCCACGCCCAGTGCCGTAATATCGTGGTCGCCCTGATTCTGTAGGCAGTGATTCTGGTGGGTGCGGTTTACGTAAACCATCAGCTCAGAGAATACGCTCTGCGTGATGATATCCTCGCCAAATCCGCTGTAGCCGGACAGCTTGTGGACGAAATGCATCAGTCGCTCCTGCTCCTTCGGCGAAAGCTTTAGACAATGCCCCCACTGCTCGTCCTTGTGGGTGAAGCAGGAGCATAGATCCGTCTGATCGGTGCAAAGGTTCTTTAAGTAGTCCGGATGGATAAAGATAACAACGCGCTCGTGATCATCCTCCTCATCCAGCTGGGAGAGATAGTGGAGCTCTCGCTGGTTTACGAGAAACAGATCACCGGGCTGTACATCGTAGACAAAGTGGTCAATATGAAATTTTTTCTTTCCGGTCAGAAAGAAAAATAGTTTATAGCAGCCGAGGAGGTCAATATTTAACGGCAGACGGATGCGGTGTAAATATGCGACAGAGAAGCTCTGCGATGCAATCGCCGCCTTAAAACCGTCTGAGTACGAAGATTGAAACTGCATGGTGCGTCCTCCGATTGGGATTCTTGATATTCTCATCATAACAGAAAAAGAGAAAAAATACAAGAAACAGTACAAAAAACATGGAGAATTAAGAAGCGCAATATGGTTTAATAAAACATAGAATGAGATCCCTTGGGATCAAAAATGGAGGATGAATGATATGCAGATTGCAGAAAAGAAGGTTGAAAATTTACCGGTTTATGTGTTTGACACCCGTGAGGAGATGGGAAAAGTGGCAGCGGCTGATGCGGCAAAGCGCATCAATGCGGTGATTGAGAAGAACGGTGTGGCGAATGTGATTTTTGCGGCAGCTCCCTCACAGAATGATTTGTTTGAGAATTTGCTGAAGGAAGATATTGATTGGTCAAAGGTTCGCGGTTTCCATCAGGATGAGTATGTGGGAATCGACGCAAGTGAGCCTGCCGGCTTTGGAAATTTCCTTCGCAGAGCGATCTTTGATCACGTGCAGTTTAAGGAGATTCATTACCTTTTGTGTGATGAAAGTGAGGCGGAGAAGAAGTGTGAAGAGTATGCCGATCTGCTCAAGAAGTATCCTGCAGATTTGATTTTCTTAGGTATCGGCGAGAACGGCCATCTGGCATTTAATGATCCTGCAGTAGCTGATTTTGAGGATCCGAAGATGGTAAAGATTGTAGAGCTGGACGATGTCTGCCGCCAGCAGCAGGTGAATGATGGCTGCTTTGCAACCCTTGACGATGTGCCTAAGTTTGCGATGACCCTCACCATGTCTTACATTATGTCTGTATCAGAAGCGATTTGTGTGGTGCCCACCGATCGAAAGGCGAATGCGGTATACGGCGCACTGGAGGGCCCCGTGACCACCGAATGCCCCGCAAGTATTCTGAGAAAGCATGCAAATGCCGCGCTGTATCTGGATAAAAATAGTGCCGTAAAGGTGCTTTAATCGTAAAAGTAAAATCCATACAGGATGTTATGACGACAGAAAGGAGACCGATATGTATTGGAACACTGCCGATGAAATTATGGAAAAGAATCCCGATCTGGCGATTATTCCGATTGGATCGATAGAGCAGCATGGACCTCATCTGCCGGTGATGACCGATTGGGCCATTGCCGAAGAATTGGGAAGGCGTGTACAGAAACTGATGGGAGGATTTCTTCTTCCGGCGCTGCCCATCTCTACCTGCCGTGAGCAGATGGGAAAGAAAGGAAGCGTGTGGATGGAACCGCCGACCTTTTATCAGATGATGAACGATATCATTATGAGCCTGAAGACGCAGGGATTTAAGCGGGTCGCGCTGCTACCCTGTCACGGCGGAATATT
>JAFSBP010000395.1 GCA_017437205.1 Lachnospiraceae bacterium | reverse complement strand
CATATTCCGGGATCGGACTGTGGACAAGACAGTCGGAAAGGAATCGGTGATCATCGTTTAATAGCCATGCGACCGCAGTCACATCCCAAATCACTCTGGTCCATGCGGGATAGGAGGTATACCGCTCGCCATCCCGGACGGCGATCTTCAGAAGGTAGTCACACAGCTCGTTTTTCCCGGAGAGCCAGTGCTCCAGCTCATAGCGGGAGGTAACGAACCGGTCTACGACACCGCGGCAGGGAAGCTGTACCACAGGAGCTCCGCAGCCAAATACAACTCTGGCCGCGGCAATATCCTGAAACATATTAAATTCCTGAGTGTCGTTCATGTGAAGTGCATTTCCGCCAAGCCACACAATGACGGTGTTCTCTTTCATGTCCGGGTTCAAAAGCAGCGCGGAAGCAACATTGGTGATGGCACCGATGGCCACGATGTACAGCGGATGCTCAGGGGAATACTGCTTTGCCAGTTCGGCCATAAAGCGGGCGCTGTCGGAAAGGACCGGGGTCTGCTCGTTTTCCAGATAATGCTCGCTGCCGCGAAAGACGCGGTCACTTAAGGAAGCGAGGCCGGAAAGCTCCAGGATCTTGAATATCTCCTGATAGCTTCTTTCCATCCCATCGGCCGGAGAGGTGGATTTTTCATTAAAAAACGGGGCCGCGCAAATGCCCTTTACATTTATTCGTTCCTCGGAACGAAGCATATAGGCAATTGCAAACTGGTCGTCGATCTCGTTGTAGGCGTCGGTGTCCAGTACAACGTCGACTTTGCCTGCAGGGGTGGTCAGATTTTTGAAATATTGCGCTTGTGTCATGGCGTATACCTCCATTTCTTTTTTACAGTATACAGGAACGCAAGAGAAAAAGATATATCCGATTGGTCTCATGTTTTTATATAAATTGGTTGCGCAAATCAATTTATTCCTCTATAATATTTCTTGAGAAATGCCAGTAACCCTTAAGCAGTGGAGGATAAATATCATGAGGAACATTGAACTTGTTACGGCCTGGGAAATCAGCAGAAAAGGGGGGACACGTATTTTTACCCATGAGCATGAGTATTACGAATTGGTTTATTACTGCAGTGGAGACGGAATGTCCACGGTGGAGAAGGACGGCTGTAAGATCGCTTCAAATGTTTGTGCAGTGATCCCACCGCATAAGCAGCACGAAGAGTATCATCTAAAGGACAGCCGGGTTTTCTGTATTGGTTTTTACTGTGACGCTCCGCTCTGCGTAGGTGTGTACAAGGACGTTCATGGCGAATTGTGCGCTACGGTGCGAAGCATTGTGGTGGAGATCATGAACCAGTTTGCGAACTATCGGGAAATGGTGGACTTAAAACTGCAGGAGCTGTTGCTGCAGCTTTTGCGCCTGCAGGAGGCTCCATCAAAACCCGGCATGAAAAATTTTGAGTATGCGGTCAGTTATATTGCGCAAAACTTTCATGAAAAAATAATTTTGCAGGATGTGGCAAAACAGCTTCACCTGAGTTATGACTATTTTCAGCACCGGTTTAAGGAGCTTATGGGGGAATCGCCCCAGCAATTTCTGATCCGCAAGAGATTGGATGCTGCGGAGCGGATGCTTATGGAAGAAAATATAAGCATCACAGAAATCGCACAGCGGTGCGGCTTTTCCAATTCTGCGCAATTTTCTGCAATGTTTAAGCAAAGCAGGAAAAAAACTCCCCGCGAGGTGAAGAAAAAAGTGGAAAATTTGTCATAGATGACAGGGGGATAATTCATTGACAATTCTGGGGATTATAATAAAATCTAAAGAAAAGGGGGAGTGCTTCTATGAAAGAAATCAATCTGAACGCGGATTGGCTGTTCTGTCTGGGCGGGGAATGGGATGAAGAAAAGGCGCAGAAGGTGTGCCTGCCGCACAGTGTGGAACTGACACCTGAGGTGTCCAGCGGATGCCGGAATTATCAGGGAGAGTGTATTTACTGTAAAAAACTTTGGATTCCGGAGGAAGACCGCGGCAAGAAGCTCTTTCTGGAATTTGAGGGCGCCATGGGGGTCAGCGAGCTGTTCCTGAACGGTGAGAAAGTGAAGGAGCATTTCTGCGGCTATACACCTCTCGTATATGATATGGGAGAGAAGCTGAAATACGGGGAAGAGAACCTGATCATGATCCGCCTGGATAACAGGGATAACTGCGATGTGCCGCCGGGAAAGCCCCAGGCAGATCTGGATTTCAGTTATGATGGCGGACTGTACCGTGACGTAAAGCTCAAAGTGTGCGACCGGCTGTATATCACACATCCGCTTTTAGAGGAAACGGCTGCCGGCGGCGGTATTTTTGTATGGTACAGCGATGTAACCGAAAGCCATGCAAGAGTTCATTTCAGAGTTCACGTCAAAAATGAACACAGCTTGAAGAAAAATTTTGAGCTGAAGATTTCTCTGTTAAATAAGGATGATTTATGCGTAGGATATGATGTTTCTTTTGGGAAATTGAATTCCGGCGCAGATGAATATGCAGAAGGTGTGATCAACGTAGCGGCTCCGATGCTGTGGAGTCCGGAGACGCCGAATCTGTATACCCTGCGGGCAGAGATATTGTGTGATGGGCAGACGATTCATACACAGGATACCGAGGTGGGAATCAGAACGTTCGAATTTACCCTTAACGACGGGGTGATCTTTAACGGAAAGTCCCGTTGTTTCCACGGAGCGAACTATCACCAGACCTGGCCATATATCGGAAATGCGGTGCCCCACAGTTTATTGGTCCGTGATCTGATAAAAATCAAATCCATGGGGATGGACAATATACGTTCCCATTATCCGTTCAGCACATCCTTTGCTTCAGCCTGCAACCACTTGGGGCTTACTCTGATCGTCAGCAACATTGGCTGGCAGTTCTGCAGGCCGGGAATCTTCATGGAGCGTGCTCTGCAGAATATGCGTGACATCATCCGCTGGCAGAGGAATAATCCGTGTATTTTGCTTTGGGAGCCGATCCTGAACGAATCCAAAATGACCTACGAGGTGCAGCTTGCGTTCCATGAGGCTGTACATGAAGAGTATCCATATGCTCCTTGCTATACTGCGTCCGATTTTGGTCCTACCGATGTGGCCTACAAGGATTACGACCCAAAAATGCTGGGCACTTGGATGGAGGATTACGGACTGGTAGAACAGAAGGATGATGTGGAGCGTCCGAAGTGGGTGCGTGAATACGGCGACTCGCCGGATGACTTTTTCAACCAAAACAGTGTGTGGAGATGCAAGAGAAGTTGGGGCGACGGAGTCATGGCAGAATCCGTTAACCGCATGCTTCATCGCTTCGACAGCGACATGGAATCCACTCTGTATTTGGATGTGTATAACAATAAAAAACTGTGTGGCTACGGCGTGTGGCCGGTGATCGCCCATAACAGAGGCTATCATATGAACCCTTGCTGGGGAGGACATCTGGATCTGTTCCGCGTGCCGAAGTTCTCGTATTACTTTATGCAGGCGCAGAAAGATCGCGAGGAAATCGGCGATATCCTCTATATTGCAAACTGGTGGTCCGAGACGAGCCCGGCAGACGTAGTAGTATATTCCAATGCGGAAAAGGTACAGCTATACTGGAATGATCAGTTGATCGCAGAACAGTATCCGGATGATGTGGCTGTGAAGCATCCGCCTTTTACATTTAAGGATGTCCGCAGAAAGTATAAAACAAGAGAACGTTCCTCCATTACAGCAAAGGCGCTGGTTAGTGATACGGTGGTAGCCGAGCAGACTGTTAAGGCACCGGGCGTTGTAAACCACATGGAGCTGGAAGCGGATCTCATGGGAATTCCGTTAAAGGCAGACGGTGCTGATATAGTTGCTGTTCATTGCTATATGAAGGATGCAGACGGTACTGTGGTTCCCTATACAGCAGATGTGCACCCGATACTCTTTGAGGTAGAAGGTGAAGGCGAAATCGTGGGAGATGCTTCCATAGGCGCAAATCCGATCTGTGCGGAAGCGGGAGTCGCAACGGTACTCATTCGTTCAACGTCAAAGCCCGGAGAGATCACAGTAAATGCAAAAATGTACTGGGAGCAGCCATTTAGCAGGGGCATCCGCTCTGCAGAACTGAAAATTAAGAGTCAGCCGGCCACAGACCGGTGATACAGGTTTAAGGTATGTGGGTGCTGTAATGAAAACTGAGAGGTACTACTTAAAAGAAATCTTCCCGGTGTTAGGAAATAACGGCTGTAATGCTTATGTGGATTGCTACTTACCGGATAAAATGCATGAAATTCAATTAGACACGGAGCAATATCCGTGTCTGGTAATTTGTCCGGGCGGTGCCTACATGCTTGTCAGTGAAAGAGAAAGCGAAGCAATGGCGTTAAAGTTTATATCCGAAGGGTACAGGATCTTTGTACTGCATTATTCAGTCGCGCCTCACAGATTTCCGCAGCAGCTTTTGGAGGTAGCGGGAGCAGTAGAGTTGATACACCAAAATGCAAAGGATTGGTGTTGTGATCCGGATGATATTGCCATTATGGGATTCTCGGCAGGCGGACATCTGGCCTGTCAGTATTCCAACCGATACGACTGCCCGGAAATTCGCGAAGTCTTTCCAAACAGCAAACCGGTACAGAAAGCGATCTTATCTTATTCTGTGCTTACCGCGAAGGAACCTTTTGTGCACAGGGGAAGTATGGAGAATCTTTTGGGCCATGAACCGGTAAGCCCGGACGAAAAGGGATGCTCCTGTGAACTGCTGGTTACAGAACATACGCCTCCGACGTTTTTGTGGCATACAGCGGAGGACCGGGACGTACCGGTGGAGAATAGCTTGCTCTATGCGGGGGCCCTGGCTGCAGCCAAAGTACCGTTTGAACTTCATGTGTATCCATATGGCGGACATGGTTTGTGTACTGTAGATGAGCTCACATGTGTAGGCTTGTCCGAGCGGGAAAGATATGCACATCGGTGGATCGGGGATTGTAAGAAATGGTTGAAGCTGATGAGCTCCTGAATCATCTCGTTTGTTTTTGAAACCATAAAAAGGCAGGGTATACGGTGTGCTGTGCACATCTGTGTACCCTGCTTTTTGCTGTTTATACGGAAATCATTCCACTATGGACAGACACCCATTTTTTATCTGCACATTAAAAATAACCGGGCGTTCTAAAGGATCGCAGTTGGGAGCGTGCATAATGAACCGAAGCTGATCGTGCAGATCATGGAACAGCATGCCATGACCACCGTCACGGTCAAAGACGAACTGCTCGCAATGCAGCCAATTCCCGTCAATTTCTCCATTATCAGAAAGTGCGCAAGCTTCAACATACCTGCACGTATTACCCTTGCCGCATTGGGTAGACCAAAGCATATAAAGCTCAGTATCGGAATTGCGGTACAGATAAGGACCGTCGGTTATGTAATTACCGTTTGGGTCTCCGGTAGCCCAGGCAGGCGAAGACGCGTTGAAGAGGACTCTTGGCTTATCCGCAGGCTGGCGCAGATCATCCGTCAGCTTCATTGCCACGATTTTTCCGTCAGAGATCTGGAGCCATTCGTGACAGAAGACGATATAGGGCTCTCCTTTTTTGCTGATGTACAAGGTTCCGTCCAGGCATTCCCATTCCGGGGGAGTAACAGGCTCCGCAGTCAAGGGCTGAAATGCATGATCCGGCGCATCGGAGACTAAAATGTGCGTTGCCCTGCGCCTGTTTGGCGCATAAAAAGAGGCGAACATATAGTATTTTCCTTTATACTTATGGACTTCGGGTGCCCAGAAGTCGCGATCAGCCCAAAAAGAGTCCGGCTTTTCAAAAACCGGGATCGGAGCGCTCCAGTCCTCCAAATTTTTGCTGGTATATACATCAAACCCTTGGTGTTTGTCGCGCAGGTCATCCGGTCGGGTCCCATATAAATAGTAAGTTCCGTTGTCCACCAAAATATAGGGATCCCGAAGGTGGATATCATGTAATTTCATCGTTCGCTTTCCTTTCAGAATTGGATTCTTATTTAATGATCCTGCGATATTCAGGGTATTTCTTGCGGGTCTCCTGATGATACGAAAGAGCGTCAGACGTGGAGATGAATTCCTCAT
>JAFSBP010000394.1 GCA_017437205.1 Lachnospiraceae bacterium | reverse complement strand
TTTGTGAAGAGCTCCCAGGCCAGAAATAAGATCAACCAGTGGTTTAAAACCCAGTTCAAAGAGGACAATATCAGCCGCGGCAAAGATATGGTTGACCGCTACTGTAAGTCCAAAAATATTGTGTTCTCCGATCTCAACAAGCCGGAATTTATGGAGAAGCTTCTGAAAAAGTACGGTTTCAAGGAGTGGGAGGCGGTGCTGGCGGCCATCGGCCACGGAGGCTTGAAGGAAGGCCAGGTTATCAACAAACTAGTTGAATAATATTAAAAGAAATACAAAAAGGAATTGACAGACTCTGAGGTTTTGGCGGCAATTTCGGAAAATACGAAGGAGAAGCCTTCACAGGAGGTGCACTCCAAGGACGGTATTGTAGTCAAAGGTATCCACGATCTGTCGGTGCGCTTCTCACGCTGCTGCAGCCCGGTTCCCGGTGACGAGATTGTGGGTTTTGTGACCAGAGGTCGTGGCATTTCCATCCATCGAACCGACTGTGTGAATGTGATCAGTCTGCCGGAGAGTGACCGCGTCCGCCTGATGGATGCGGACTGGGAGGAACCTGCGGATAAGGCCAGTGCCCTCTACCCTGCAGAGATTAACATCTACTCGCAAAATAAGATGGGGCTTTTGGCAGCCATTTCCAAAGTGTTTACCGAGTTCAATATTGATATTTTGTCGATGAACACCCGCGTGAACAAGCAGAATCTGGCGACGATCAATATTGGTTTCAAGATCAGAGACAAAGAGGAACTGCGCAGTCTGATCGCAAAGCTGGAGCAGATTGATACAATTATTGATATTGAGCGAGCGAAGGGGTGACCCTGAGGGCGCTGATCGGAGAGAAGGAAATTGATGAAGAAACATAGTTTACAGGTGGCTGTGGTCGGTGTAATGCAGACCAACTGTTACCTCTTGAGCAATACAGAAACAAAGGAAACGATAATTGTAGATCCCGGTGATCAGGGAAATCGTATCGTGCAAGTTTGTCTTAAGGAGGAATTGCGACCGGTGGGAATCCTGCTGACACACGGGCATTTCGACCATATCGGCGGAGTGAAGGCTCTCACCGATGCGTTTCGTGTACCGGTGTATGCATCTGAGGCGGAGGAAGAGCTTCTTGCGGAGCCGGGAATGAATCTGTCTGCGAAGTTTCAGGGATACAGTATCTCGCTAGTTCCGGATGTGCTGCTGGCGGACGGGGAGGAGTTTTCTTTGGCGGGATTCAGGATTAAGGCGATTCACACCCCGGGGCATACCGGCGGCGGAATGTGTTATTATCTGCCGGAGGAAAGCATACTGTTTTCCGGTGACACGCTGTTTAGACACACTTACGGACGGACAGATCTGCCTACCTCGTCCTTTGCAAGATTAAAAGACTCACTGATTCACAAGCTGTTTGTGCTTCCGGAAGAGATCGAGGCATTTCCCGGACACGGAAATGCTACGACGATCGGTGAGGAGAAAAAGAAAAATCCCATTTGGGGAGATTAAGCGGGCGAAAGAGAGAACTCTTCGCAGAGAGAAGTTTGCAGTTTATGATCAAATTGATACTTAGTGAAGAAAAATTTGAATATGATATCCGCGGACTTTTGATGGCATTTTTTCCGGCAGAGGAGATTACGACGAAGCCGGAGGCAGATGCGGATCGACAGCTCACGGTAACCTACGAGAAGGATAAGGTATGGCTCTCCTTTGCAGGAGACCGGGAGGCAGGGACGCAGAGATTGGAAGTCTCAGCAGATGAGGAGCAGATGAAGTCGCCGCTAAAGCGGGGGGTCTATCAGCTGCTTTCCGAATACACAGGGAAAGAACTTCCCTGGGGAACTCTCACCGGACTCCGCCCGACGAAGATTGCCATGGGACTGTTGGAAAGCGGTGCTTCCGAGGCGGAAGTGGCGGAGCACATGAAGAATGTGTATCTGACCGGCGAGGAAAAGTCGAACCTAAGCATTGAGATTGCGAAGCGGGAGATGGAGATTCTGAAAGATATTGATTATGAGGACGGCTACAGTCTCTACATCGGTATCCCCTTCTGCCCGACCACCTGTCTGTACTGTTCCTTCACCTCCTACCCCATGGGCAAGTGGGCAGGGCGGATGGACGAGTATCTGGATGCCCTGTTTAAGGAGATTGATTATACCGCGAAAGCCTTTAAAGATAAAAAACTGAACACCGTCTATATCGGAGGCGGTACGCCCACCAGCCTGTCGGCGGAGCAGTTGGATCGACTTTTGGCTAAAGTGGAGGAAAGCTTTGACTTTTCGTGGTGCCAGGAGTTCACAGTGGAGGCCGGAAGACCGGATAGCATCACAGAAGATAAGTTGGTGGCGATTCGACATCACAAGGTCAGCCGTATTTCCATCAATCCGCAGACGATGAAGCAGGAGACACTTCGGCTCATCGGCCGCCGTCACACGGTGGAGCAGATAAAGGAAGTTTACGGGCTGGCCCGAAACATAGGATTTGACAATATTAATATGGATTTGATTTTAGGACTTCCCGGAGAAACCATAGATGACGTTCGTCATACCATGGAAGAACTGAAAGCTATGGCCCCGGACAATATCACCATCCATTCATTGGCCATCAAGCGTGCCGCCAGACTGAACCTGGAGTGGGACAAGTACGAGAGCCTTCTCATGGAGAACAGCAGCGAGGTGATGAAGCTGACGGAAAGCTATTGCCGGGATATGGGTATGGAACCCTACTATCTCTACCGCCAGAAAAATATGGCAGGAAACTTCGAGAATGTGGGATATGCAATGCCGGGCAAGGCCGGAATCTACAACATCCTGATCATGGAGGAGAAGCAAAGTATCGTTGCCCTCGGCGCGGGTTCCACCAGCAAGGCGGTATTCCCCGGCGGGCGGATCGAGCGGGCGGACAATGTGAAGGATGTAGAACTTTATATGAGCCGGATCGATGAGATGATCGAGCGGAAGAGGATGCTTTTTTTGAATTACGTATAATACGGACAAAGCAAATAAAGCGAGGGATTAGCAATGGGGATACCAACCAATATTAAAACCCTTCTGTCTGGCAATGTGGTAGAGTGGGCGAGAATTGAATTTAAGGAGACGTGGGATGCGGAAGCGTCCTTAAAAACCATTTGTGCCTTTGCAAATGATATTGACAATTGGGGCGGTGGATATCTGGTTATTGGCGTTCGGGATAAGAATGGAAAACCGGATTCTTTTATGGGTGTTTCGCCAGAAAAAGTGGACGGGTATCTGAAAGACATGCTGAATAAATGTAAACTGATTCAACCGGAATATATGCCTATTACCGAAGTGACGGAGTATCAGGGAAAGACTTTCATTGTAGTATGGGCTCCGGGAGGAAGTGTCCGTCCGTATGCTTCGCCCAAAACGATGGCGAAGGATAATCGTGAGAAAATATACTGGATCAGAAAAATGGCAAGTACAATTGCACCTACCGAAGAAGAAAAGCGGGATTTATATTCGCTGGCGAATAATGTGCCTTTTGATGATAGGATTAATCATGAAGCAAACATTACTGATTTGAATATTACATTGATTCAAAGCTATCTGAAAGAAGTCGGAAGTTCTTTGTATGAAGATTCGCTGTCGATGAATTTTGTTGAGTTGTGCAAAAGCATGAATATTGTCAACACATTGCCAGAGTACACGAAACCAAAGAATGTTGGCTTGATGTTTTTTAGCCTGAATCCAGAAAGGTTCTTTCCGTATGCACAGATAGATGTTGTCCAGTTCCCTGCTGATCTTGGCGGTGATCGAATTATCGAAAATGCATTCAGAGGTCCTTTGCATCAACAACTTCGTGCGGCGCTACAGTATATTCAGAACAGTGTGATTCAGGAACAGGTGATTAAACTTCCGGATGTGGCGGAGGCAAAACGCTTTTTCAATTACCCTTATGCTGCGATAGAGGAGGCACTTTCCAACGCTGTTTATCATAAGGGTTACGATGTGAGGGAACCGATAGAGGTGCGAGTACTGCCTGACCGGATAGAAATTCTCAGCCATCCCGGTGCTGATCGTTCAATCACGGAGGAAGGATTAAGAACATATCGTGTATTTAATCGGCGTTATCGTAACCGTCGTATTGGGGAGTTCCTGAAGGAAATGCATTTGACTGAAGGGCGGAATACCGGATTTAGGAAAATTCTGAATGCATTGGAACATAACGGATCTCCGAAACCGATTTTTGAAACGGATTCAGAGCGACTTTCTTTTGCAGTCACATTGTTTATGCATCATGAGTTTAAACCTCAAAATGAGGTGATAAATGAGGTGATAAATGAGGTGATAAATGCGGATTTGTCGGAAAAGGAACTTACGATTTTAAGTGAAATTGAAGCTGATCCAGAATGTACGATTCAAGGTCTTGCAGAAAGAACATCTATGTCAAGAGCAACCGTTGAGCGAATTGTAAAATCATTAAAAGTAAAAGGTGTAGTTGTTCGTACTGGGTCGAGAAAAAAGGGTAGATGGATGGTATCCTTATAGGAATATGAATAAATGGTTTTTTAGAAACGGAGGAAAGAGAAAATGGCACAGAAATTGAATAAGAAGCCGGTTACCGGCATGAAGGATATCCTGCCTGCGGAGATGCAGGTGCGCGACTATGTGATCGGAGTGATCACTGACACTTACCGGGAGTTTGGGTTTTCCCACATGGAGACTCCCTGCATGGAGAGTATTGATAACCTGTGCAGCAAGCAGGGCGGTGAGAATGAGAAGCTGATTTTTAAGGTGCTTAAGCGCGGCGAGAAGCTGAATGTGGCTGAGGCTCAGACGGAGGCTGATGTGGTGGATTTCGGTATGCGCTACGATCTTACCCTGCCGCTGGCGAGATACTATTCCAACAATTCCGCGAATCTGCCCATGCCCTTTAAGGCACTGCAGATGGGCAATGTGTGGCGTGCGGACCGTCCCCAGAGAGGGCGTTTCCGCCAGTTCATGCAGTGCGATATCGATATTTTGGGCGATCCCACCAATCTGGCTGAGATCGAGTTGATCTCAGCGACCACCACGGTGCTAGGACGTCTGGGCTTTAAGGACTTTACCGTCTGCTTCAATGACCGTCAGATT
>JAFSBP010000393.1 GCA_017437205.1 Lachnospiraceae bacterium | reverse complement strand
TTCCGTCTACGGTACGGCGGCAAATCTTCATGAACTGCCCGCATGGCAGGTACTTACCCCGACGGGAACATATACATTTGAAGGCTTTTCCATGGATGCATATCTGGACAGCACCGTGGAGGTGTGGGTTCGCGATACAGAAATCATCCGTGTGACTGGCGTGGCAGAACGGGAAGTGACTTATGAAAATCTGCTGGTGGATGAAACAGAAGGCAAGCGATTGTCGGTGTATTACGGCGGTCATCTCCGTGAGTTTTCACTTCCGGAGGAGGTGGAATTTACGAAAAATCAGGTGATTGATCTGACGCTTTCCGCTGGAAAGGTGGTATCGGTTCGGCGGAAAAAGGAAGTGCTGGGCGGTCGGATCATCGCGATAGAGGAAGGGAGCGCAGAAATTGAGGGGGTTGGAATTTTACCCATTTCCCGTCGCGCACAAGTTTATCAGGTTTACGGGAATCGGACGGTGAAATCGACCTCAGATATCATGATCGGGTATGACATCTATGATGTGGTGGTGGCGAAAGGGGAAATCTGTGCAGTTCTCATTCGGCAGAGTCCCGATGCGAGGACGATTCGCGTGCTGCTTACCGATCAGGGCGGAGATGTGAAGCTTCATTCATCGGTGGAGATTACTGCACAGGAGAATTTTTTTGTGACGGTAGGGCAACAGAAATTTTCTTTTCACGGTGGTGAACGGATAGTGTTTGAGGAGGGAGGGATATACCGAAAAGAGGCTTCAAGCGGTGAATTGGTTCCTATATGGCTAGAAAGCAATGAAGGTCAACGTATTTCGGTGGAATCAGAGGGCGGTAAATTGTCGGTTCCATCATTTTCCAGAAGTTTTGGGACACCGGTTTACTCCGGAAGACTGGAGGTTCTTGCTGAGGCCGGAGGAGTCTATCTGATCAATGAGGTGTTGATCGAAGAATATCTGTGCGGTGTTGTACCGGCGGAGATGCCATCCAATTATCATGCGGAAGCGCTCAAAGCGCAGGCCATCAGTGCCAGAGGGTTCGCGGTAAAGCAATTGACATCGACCGGGTATCGGGATATCGGAGCGCATGTGGATGATACCGATCAGTTTCAGGTGTATAATTATTCCGCGCCGACGAAAGAGACTGACCGCGCGGTGCAGGAGACCTACGGAAAGGTGTTGACACTGGACGATGAAATAGTGACGACATATTATTTTTCTACCTCCTGCGGATATACGTCCAATGTTTCACTCTGGGGGCAGGATCCGTCGGCCAGCAGGTATCTGACCTCGCGGAGAATGTCGGGAATCGAAAAGGCGGAAAATGTGAGTGACGAGACTGTGTTTCAGACATTTATCCGAAACACGGCGCTCAAGGATTACGAGTGTAATTATGGATGGTACAGGTGGAATGTGGAGACCTCGCTGGAGGAGCTGACTGTGACCGTAAATGCCAATCTGGCAGTGCTAAATCCGGCGCTTAAAGACCGCGTGCTGACAAAGCAGGCGGACGGAAGCTGGAAAGCGGGAGCGAAAAGTGTGGGGGCAGTAAAGTCAATCTCTGTGTTGGAGCGCGGCGAGGGCGGTGTAGCTTCGCTGGTGGAGATTGTGGGAACGGAAAGCACAGTTCGGCTTCTGTTACAGAGCGCGATTAGAGATGTGTTGGGGAGCAAAACATATGTGTACCAAAGGATCGACGGCAGCACGGTGACGGGGCGGAGCAATCTGGCGAGTGCCTATTTTTATCCGGAAGAGGTTTATGAGAATGGGGAAATGGTGGGATATCGTTTTTATGGCGGAGGGAGTGGCCACGGCGTCGGCATGTCACAAAACTGCGCCAACGCCTTGGGCCAATCCGGGATTAGTGCGGAAGAGATGTTAAAATTCTTTTATACCGGAACAAAAGTTTCGGTGCTTTATGAGTGAAATAGAGTGAGGTTTCCGATCACTGTCGTACTGTCAGCGTAGGCTTTGCGGAAAGAGCGCACACCAATATTGGAGAGGACTTCCATCTTAACATATCTTACCTGCTGTGTAGGGAAGGTCACAATATTTTCGCAGCCG
>JAFSBP010000392.1 GCA_017437205.1 Lachnospiraceae bacterium | reverse complement strand
TGCAAATCAAACTCCCTCTGCTTCTCCCCACCGGAAACCCAGCTACCGCGAACACTTCTTCCGGTAGCTTCCTGTATCATCTTTCCCGCATTATCTGTAATCGTCAGAGTAACCACATCAATCGCCCAATTGCTGGAAATCTTTCCGATAAGAAGATTTTCATAAGAATACTTGGTTTCGGAATCACTCACCTCCGGTGCGGGAAGCGGTGACGGATCAATCAATTCCTTGCAGGTGTAGGGAAGATAACCTTTATCGTATAACCCATCAAACGTCAGGCCGTGATCTTCACCTGTGCCGATCACATATACGGTCTCTCCCAATTCCGCGTTCTCATATCTCGTCTCGTTGGATTGTTTTGTTCTCGCTTGATCAATTACGGTAATGTAGCTCTTTTTTCCATCGATTATTTCGTTTTTGTAAACTATATTTACATCGGTCACCATAATCACGTGATTTCCGGAACCGGGAACTGATGTAAGCATATCGCCCTTCTTCAGCTTCGCATATGCTTCATACATCACTTCTCTTCCGTTGTCCATGCAGATCCACACCGTGTTATCCAGTCTCGGCTTTCCCGCACGGTTCAGATAAGTCTTTGTCTCGTATTCTCCAACCTTGATAAACCCGTAATCCTCATACATATATTCCGGTGCAGAACCTATCACAGAGGCACCGATTTGCGCCCATGCCACAAACACTGCGGAGGAACAGTCAATTCCTACCCGCGCATCCGATGTACTCCCACTCAACGCGTCAAACAGGTTGCCGGGTATCGTATAGACTCCCTTTGCATCCGGCGCACCGGCTCCCTCAAGAAAGCTGGCTGTCGTTCCACAGCCAAAGGTGTAAGGCAGACCGGAGTAAACGCGCCCTGCCTTGATCGACAGCGGATAACCTGTGGACAACTGATACTCCACATCGGTCTCTGCCCGCCAAAGAACCGTCAACATATCCCGCATATAGTCCACTACGGTGTTTCTGCGATCTTCCAAAATCTGCTCTTCGGGGGATAGGGGTTCGCCTTCGGTGGATTCCAAAGCCTCCTCCGTAGTAATTTCTTCTGTAGTGGTTTCCGAAGTTGTGTTTTCTGCCGTTGAGTCCTGCGTAGACTCGGTTCCGGCAGGACTGCAGGCGCTGAAAATAACAAGAATACTTAATACCACTGCTATCAATTTTCTCGTCTGCTTCATAAAATCATCCTCCATAACAAATCATTTTCTGTTCATTCCGAGATACCATGATCTCATTCGGAATATCGACATTTTCTCTGTTGCATGGTAATTATGTCCTCACACTAAATTACTGTAAATATTCCCCTCCGCGTCATCTTCCCCGCAGTCCTCCGGATAGATCGGCACGCTTCTGTCCTCGCACACTACATCCAAGGAATATTTACTGGGCACGGGCGTAAATTCCTCAATCCACTGTCCATAGGTAAAATCAGGGATTTCCACCATCGCACCACCCATAGCGATTGAAGACTCGGAGAGCGGGCTGATGCACATCCACGCTGCCGCGTCGTAAGCGTCAACCGGTGGCTTCGTGCCATTCTTCACGCTCTCCACAAAGGCGCGGAGTACCAGCCAGTCCATGCCGCCGTGTCCGGAGCGGATGCCCACCTCCTCAT
>JAFSBP010000391.1 GCA_017437205.1 Lachnospiraceae bacterium | reverse complement strand
GACCGACGATTAAGGCGTTGGCAGAAGTTTTTGGTGAGAGAGAAGGGTTTACGGAGAGTGAATTGAGTGCGGCAATCTACGCTGACCGTGACGCGACCTATATCCGCTATCAGAAAGGACTCACTGAGGAAGAACGCGCAGCCTTTGAGGAGTATACAGACAAGATAAACAATAACCTGGAGATCAAGGACTGGATCAAGGGTGTCTGGTTTGAGACAGAGTATGTGCGCGTCTATCCTTACGGAAGCACGGCCTGCGACCTGATCGGCTTTTCCTCCATGGGTGGAAGCGTAGGAAATTACGGACTGGAACAGTCTTACAATGACTGGCTGATCGGAACCAACGGAAAGATCACCGGTTTTCTCAACCAGGATCGGTTGTCTGAGGTGAGTGTTCACGAGGCAGTGGACGGAAATACCATTGTCACGACCATCGATCTTAAGCTTCAGCGTATTTTGGAAGAGAATGTACAGGAATTTATGGACGGGACCGGAGCAAAAAATCTGGCAGTGATTGCGATGGATCCGCACACGGGCCAGCTGCTGGCATCGGTGACAGCTCCTACTTTTGACTTAAATGATCCGGCGGCGGACGATTTTACCTTTGTCATGGAGGACTTTCTGACCGCAGAGGAGATGGCGACACTTAGTCAGGAGAAGGCGCAGGAACTTGCAAGATCCAGAGCATTGGATGCTCTTTGGAAAAACTATATTACGACGACGGCCTACGAGCCCGGTTCCACGATGAAGCCCATCACTGTGGCATCAGCGCTGGAGGAAGCGGTGGTAAGCAGACACAGTACCTTTACCTGTCCCGGTTATTACACGGTTGACGGAGTGGATATTCAGTGCCATGTTTTTCCTGATCATCACGGAACCCCTGATCTAAAGGGAGCGGTAGTAAAATCCTGCAACCCTGCACTGATGCAGATTTCGGAGCGAATGGGGAAAGCGCTTCTCAGCCGGTATCAGGAGTTCTGGGGCTTTGGTGCAAAGACAGGTATTGACCTTCCCTACGAGGAAGCAGGTCTTTTGATCGATAAAGATGTGATGACCAATGTGGACGCAGCGACCAATGCCTTCGGACAGAATATGAATGTTACCATTGTGCAGATGGCGGCGGCGTATTGTTCTTTGATCAACGGGGGAACCTATTATCAGCCTTACGTGGTGAAGCAGATTCTCAATGCGGATGGCGAGATTGTAAAGAATGTAGAGCCGACTGTGGTAAAACAGACAGTTAGTAAGACGACATCTGACTTCCTCAAGGGAGCCATGAGAGATGTGCTTTTGGATTCCAGATACTGGTATGAGCGCTCTGAAAACGGAGACTTCGAGGGGTATCCCATTGGTGGAAAGACCGGTACGGCGGAGAAATATCCCCGCGGTAACGGCAAGTACATTGTCTCATTGGCAAGCTTCGAGCCTTACGATGATCCGAATCTCTTTATCATGATCGTCATCGATGAGCCCGACGTGGAGGACCAGTCTTCCGGTGGTCATACCACTCTGTTTGCAAATAAGCTTTGGCACGATGTGATCGAGTATCGGTATGATGTGGAGCTTGACGAGGAAGAAGAGCCTTCCCAGGGTGCAGAGGATCAGGAGCCCTCTCAGGGCGGTGAAAATCAGGAACCTTCTCAGGGCGGCGAGAATCAGGAAACTACCGAGGGCATGGAAGAACCGTCCAGCGAAGGTGTGAATGAAAATGGCGGCCATCTCACTGATGAAGGGGAAAGTCCGTGACGGGTATGTTTTTGGCAATTTGTGAATACTCTGTAACAATGAACGTTTCGGAGTGATCGTGGAAAAGACCAGAACAATTCACAGAAGAAAAATATTTTTCTGCTTTCTGGCAGCGGGATTGATTTTTGTCCTGCTGATCGGCAGATGTGCGTATCTGATGATCGCGAAAGCGGATGACTATACTGCTATGGCTGATGACCTTCATTACCGGGAACGGGCGATCAAGGCGGCCAGAGGAATGATTTATGACCGAAACGGTACGATAATCGCCACAAATAAGGCGGTGTGCACTGTTTCGGTCATTTATAATCAAGTGAAGGACCGGGAAACGGTGATTAGGGTGCTGTCGCAGGAACTTGAACTTCCTGAGGATAGAGTCAGAAAATTGGTGGAAAAATACTCTTCGAGAGAAATTATCAAGACCAATGTGGATCAGGAGGTCGGTGAGCGGATTAGAGCCTATGATCTGGACGGGGTGAAGGTGGATGAGGATTATCGGCGCACGTACCCCTTTGGTACAATGGCATCCAAGGTGCTCGGCTTTACCGGAAGTGACAATCAGGGCATCATCGGTCTGGAGGTTATCTACGAGGAAACCTTAAAAGGCGATAACGGCTGGATACTCTCATTGACGGATGCGGCAGGTGTGGAGATTGAAAATGCGGCTGAGCTTCGAGTGGAGCCGGAGGCCGGTGACAATCTCTATCTGACTCTGGATGTTAATATTCAGCTTTATGCTCAGCAAATGGCGCAGAAGGTCATGGAGGAGAAACAGGCAAATGCGGTGTCAATCATTCTGATGAATCCGCAGAACGGCGAGATCTACGCCATGGTCAATGTCCCGGAGTTTGATCTGAATGATCCGTACACCCTGCCGACAGAGGCTGAGCGGACCAATGAGGAGTATTTAAACCAACTCAATGCCATGTGGCGAAACGGCTGTATCAACGATACCTACGAGCCGGGATCGACGTTCAAGATATTAACCGCAGCGGCAGGGCTGGAGGAGGGCGTCATAACGCCAAATAGTTCCTTCTATTGCCCGGGGTACAAAATCGTGGAAGACCGACGCATCCGTTGTCATAAAACGATAGGACACGGCTCTGAGACGTTTGTGGACGGGATTATGAATTCCTGCAACCCGGTGTTTATGGAAGTCGGGCTTCGGCTGGGACCGCAGAAATACTATCAGTATCTGGCAGATTTTGGCCTGATGACGAGAACCGGAATCGACCTTCCCGGGGAGGCAGGGACGATCATGCATAAGCCGGATAAAATCGGCGAGGTGGAACTGGCCACCATGTCCTTCGGTCAGTCATTTCAGATCACGCCGATTCAACTGGTCACTACAGTCAGCTCCATCTTAAACGGCGGAAACCGGGTGACACCTCACCTTGGGATGGAAGTCAGAAGCAGTGACGGGGAGCGAATCGAGCGGATTAAGTTTTCTGCAACGGAGGAAATTGTTTCGGACAGTACCAGCGCCACCATGCGCGAACTTCTCCACAAAGTAGTCAGTGAGGGTACGGGAAAGAATGGTCAGGTGGCGGGCTTTTCTGTGGGCGGTAAGACAGCGACATCGGAGAAACTGCCCAGAAGGAGCGGTAAATATATTTCATCGTTTATCGGTTTTGCTCCGGCAGAAGATCCACAGGTGATCGGGCTGATCACAGTGGATGAACCGGTAGGCGTGTACTACGGAGGAACGGTGGCAGCACCGGTAATCGCGGATATTTTTGAAAAGATATTGCCTTATCTTGGAATTTCGCAGGAATCTACTTGATTCTTTTGCGGAAAGGAATTATACTTTTGTGGCAGATTGGTATTTGCCGGTGGGAGGATTAAGATGAATTACACTGCAGTGATTGCGGTTATCGTTAGTTTCGGCATCAGCGCGATCGCCTGTCCCGCGGTGATCCCTTTCCTAAAACGTCTCAAATTCGGGCAGCAGATCCGTGAGGAGGGACCGAGGGATCACAGAAAAAAATCGGGGACGCCCACGATGGGAGGACTGGCGTTTCTCTTTAGTATTATGCTGACCTGTCTGTTTTTTGTGAGGGATTACCCGAGGATAATACCGATTATGTTTGTCACGCTTGGATTTGGGGTTATCGGGTTTCTGGACGATTATATTAAAGTGGTGATGAAGCGTTCTGAGGGGTTGAATCCGTTGCAGAAATTGTTCGGGCAAACATTGATCGCGGGTATTTTCTGCTTCTTTTTGATGTATAATAAAGAGATTGCGACGACAATCCGGATTCCGTTTATGAAGGGGTATCAACTGGATCTCGGTTGGTTCTTTATTCCTTTGTTTTTTGTGACGACTCTAGGCACGGACAATGGAGTAAACCTGACAGACGGCTTGGATGGCCTGTGTGCCAGTGTGACGGTGTTGGTGGCAATCTTTGTCACGGTGGTATCCTGCGGCGAGGAGCACGGGATCGAGCCGGTGAGCGCTGCGGTGGCGGGAAGTCTGCTGGGATTTTTGCTGTTCAATGTCCATCCGGCAAAGATGTTCATGGGAGACACCGGTTCTCTGGCGCTGGGCGGTTTCGTGATTTCGTCGATGTTTATGATGCAGATGCCGTTGTTCATTTTGATCATCGGTTTTGTATATTTGCTTGAGACGGTTTCGGTGATTCTTCAGGTGGGTTACTTTAAGCTTACCAAGGGAAAACGACTGTTTCGTATGGCACCGATCCACCACCACTTTGAACTGGGTGGCTGGTCGGAGACGCGGGTGGTGACGGTGTTTTCCATAGTGACTGCGCTGATGTGTCTGTTGGGATATATCGCGTTGTAGGAGTACTGTGGGGCTTTAATGATAAAACGAGAGGAGAAAGTGATGAAAGATACTTATTTGGTTGCCGGCTGTGGGATCAGCGGCATCGGAGCGGCGAGGCTGCTCATAAGAAGCGGGGCGTCGGTGATTTTGTACGACGGAAATACTGCACTGAATCCGGAAACGGTTTACGAAAAATTGGGCTATAGAGAGAATGTTTCTATCGTGCTCGGCGAGCTTAATGAGGAGACGGCGAAAAAATGTACTGCCTGCGTGATCAGTCCCGGAATCCCGCTCACCATGCCCTTTGTACAGGTGCTGCGCGGATGTGAAGTGCCGGTGTGGAGTGAGATTGAGCTTGCTTATCGCTTTGGAAAAGGTAAGGTGGCGGCAATCACCGGAACCAACGGAAAGACCACGACCACCGCGCTGGTGGGTGAGATGCTGGCGGCACATTTTGATTCCGCCTTTGTAGTAGGAAATATCGGTATTCCCTACACAGAAAAAGCACCGGAAATGACGGAGGATTCTGTGACGGTGGCGGAGGTCAGCAGCTTCCAGCTGGAGACGATCATTGATTTTCATCCGGCAGTCAGCGCAATCACCAATATCACCCCCGATCATTTGGATCGTCATCTGACCATGGAGAACTATATCGCGGTAAAGGAGTCGGTGACTAAAAATCAGACTGAGGAAGAGGTCTGTGTGCTGAATTACGAGGATGACGTATTGAGAGAGTTTGGAGAGAAGCTTTCTCGTAAAGTGATTTTTTTCAGCAGTCTGAGGGAGCTTTCGGACGGTCTGTTTATCCGCGACGGAAAAATATGTTTCAGTCATGACGGAGTCTGTGAGGAGATGGTGGCAACCGATGAGCTTCAGATCCTCGGTCGTCATAACTACGAGAACGCGATGACAGCCATCGCAGTCAGCTATGCGATGGGAGTTCCCACGGACACCATCCGTGAGGTGCTTAAGCGTTTTAAGCCTGTGGAGCATCGCATTGAATTTACCGTTGAGAAAAACGGGGTAATGTATTATAATGATTCCAAGGGAACCAATCCGGACGCGGCAATTCAGGCAGTGAAGGCGAT
>JAFSBP010000390.1 GCA_017437205.1 Lachnospiraceae bacterium | reverse complement strand
TCCGCATCTTTTAAATACTCATGCCCGTAATACGGATACAAAATGTGCCGCTTTTTGCAGGTCATCTTGTTATACACCGCATATTGGGTGGACGGAGGGCACGCATTGTCGCAAAGTCCGGTAAACATAATTACTTCCGCCTTAATCCGGGGTGCCAGATTCTGCACATCTATGTAGCCCAATTTTGCAAATATCTCATCTTCACGCTCGTGTCTCGGATCGAACTTGCGGAAATAGTACTTAATTCCTTCATATGCACGAGTAGGCAGATCCAGCTCCCACGCGCGCTTATAATCCGAAAGAAACGGATAGGAAATCGCCGCCTTCGCTATCCTCGGCTCCAGTGCCGCGCATGCAACAGTCAGCGCACCGCCCTGACTGCCGCCGATTGCATAGACCTTCGTCTCATCCACAAAATCCATCCCCAGCACCAGCCCCGCCAACTGGGCAGTATCCAGAAAAATATCCCGATACAGCAATTTATGAGGATTTTCCTCCTCCAATCCCATGATCACATGCCCATGGACAGTGTCTCCCTTTACCCGGCTCACATCCTCGCTTAGTCCGCCCTGTCCTCTGACATCCATGGCAAATACCGCGTATCCCGATGCAGCATACGCCAGACGGTCAGACACCCATGAGCCACAGTCATCCCCATAGCCGTGAAACTGTAGCACGGCCGGTATTTTCCCCTTGATTTGTCTGGGACGCAAATGCTTCACATGAATCCGTGCTCCGTTTACCCCGGTAAAATACATCTCATAACAGTCCACAGTAGGTGCTTGAAATTCCGCCCTTGTAATACAAAGCTGAGGATCCACGCCTCTCATCTCTTCCACAGCCCGCTCCCAATATTCATCAAAATCACCCGGTCTGGGTGTCTTTCCCTCATAGCTTTCCAACTGTTCCAACGGCATGTCCATTAGCCTCGTTTCCTCCTATCATGCATTCAGCAGTTCCAACAATAAAATCAGATTTCTGGTGATATGGAACGGATCCTTCACCGGCAGCGCGACTACCTTCTCCTGTGGACGTCCATCCCGCATACAAATCTGTTTCCATTCTCTAATCTCAGGGTCCTGATTCGGAAACACCCTGAAAACATATTCAAATATCCTTTCATGCCACTGAAAAAAATGCTCATCCCCAGTCTCTCGATACAGCCGAAGGGTTGTGTAGAGCGCTTCCGAGTGAATCCACCACAGCTTATCCCCAAAGCCTCCCAGCACCTGATCTTCCGTGGTTTCTCCACGAAGCATTAGCTCTTCACGTGCCTCAGCGGACAGCCATTCCTCAGGCTCTCCCCCGTCCACATGCACATAATGCAATATCCCACCATATCGTCGATCCCATCCAATCTCCAGTGCGCGGAGCGC
This sequence comes from Lachnospiraceae bacterium, assembly GCA_017437205.1. GTDB lineage: Bacteria > Bacillota > Clostridia > Lachnospirales > Lachnospiraceae > RGIG423. The sequence goes on along the minus strand of JAFSBP010000390.1, from coordinate 13,244 downwards.
GATGTTCGCGATCCTCGGTACCAAGGACGGTTTTTGCAGAATCTGTGCTGCATCCAGCATGAACCACATATCCTCAATGGTGTGCCCTGGGTTCGCATGCTGTCCCAAAAGGCCATCAATCATTTTATTGTCCGCCGAAATCACTTCATGAACCGTTCCGTTCTCATCTACAAAATGGTTCAGAATATCATCGCTAAATCCATTCAGCCGGCTCTTTAGGTAAGGAACCCAGGAGGGATCCAGCTTTTGGGCGGCATCATACATTTCCCTGGTCACATTTGAGAGAATCATCGGTATGCCATGGGCACGGTACTCAGAGGACATCGGATAGGGCAATGTTTTAAAGGTCCCAGCCCCAACACGACTGAGAATAGACTCATATAATCGCTTTCCAAACTGATACGCCGCATTGTCTCCGGAAGATACAGCATACGCAGCCATTCCGATCACTACAAAACAATCTGCATAGACACTCATATCCAGATCTGTACATCCATCCTCATATTTGTGCGTACCATCCCTCTCCATCAAAAATACACAGCGAACATCCTCTGCGCAGTCTCCTTTCCCATCGAGTTCTTCCCCTGTCATCAGACAGTGGCGCATCAGAAACTGTTTTCCGCTTTCCGCCAGCCTAAGGAACTCATTTCTCTGTGATTGCGAAAAGATTGGCGCCTTAATTGTGGCCAAGCGGGAGAACATCCATACAAATCGCCCCTGACTCCAAGTGTATTTGTCGTAGCTGATGAGCTGCTTTCCCTCATTGTCAAAGCAGTTGACAAACCCGCCATACTCCCGATCCTCGCAACGTGGCAGCCAAAATGCAAGAATCCGATTGATCAGCTCGTTTTCATAGAAACCCTTCAACCGCAAACATTCATTTTTTTTCATCCGAGCCAAACCTCCTGTTTTTCACATGATGTTTTCTCTAGAGACATCTGTACCAAGCTTCCTCTGTTGTCCTTCCGGTAACCGAAAAGGTTCGCCCATCAATAATCTCCATGTAGGGCTTCGCCAGCGGATTCGGTGTCTCATGACGCTCTGTATATTCGAGTGTAAACCGCACCGGCTTCTCGCATTGAACCGGTAAAATCTCAGCGATTTTCGAAATCGCCTCCGCCGTCTTCTCCCGCAGCACACGCTCAGCCTTTTTCGGCGGGAGCAATAACGCTCCCATGCAGGCACTACCCCGTTTGACCTCTGCGGTAACCACGCCCGGGATAAATTTTTCCGCTTCCCGACAGGTCTTATCATCCCCTGAAACCATGATTACCGGAATACCCATATCTCCGAGAATGGCAGAGTCGATACCAATTTCACCACACTTTTTCCCGTTAAGCCATATATTCTGATAGGATGCGCTGCTCATGGTATGCTCTAACACAGCCCCCGGCGTGCCAGCCATGGCATGATAACCCAACAGAATCACACCATCTGTCTCCCTGATCACCTCCGCAAAGCGCTGCTTTAATCCGAGCCCTGAAAAAACATAGTCAATATCGTCGGAAAGCCCACTCCAGATCACATTGCCGGAAACACCGTGACAGTCATGCACAAAGACCTTATCTGCGCCCGCTTCCTTGCACGCGCGGGCGCAGATATTGATCTCTTTGGTCATTAATTCTCTTCCCTCAGTGTAATACCGTCCATCCGTGACCACCTGATCCCGGCAGTAGATTCCACTGATTCCCTCTATGTCAGCCATTATATAAATATTCATAGCACTCCCAACAGCCTAGTTCAGCCCCAGACCTCTGAGATCAGCAACTACATTATTCTTCTCTGCCTCATAAAGCTTCCAGATGACGCGTAGCCCCTGCAGTGTGGAGCGGCCATCAGTCAGCGGCTTGGTGCCATTGATAATACAATCCGCAAAATGCTTAATCTCGTACTGCGTCTCCTTGGTCAGTTCCTTGTCCCTCTGCCAAACCAAATGAAAATTCTCCTTGCCCTCCTCGTGTTCGCCGGGCTCGTGGGCACTCAATTTATCATATACCCTCACCTCACCTGCATGGTGATCATATTCTAACAGACCTTTTTCCGTTTGGATCTGGAAATCATATCCAAGTCTTGAGCCCCGCGCACCCCAGGTGGCTCCATGGTAGCCGATCGCACCGTTTTCAAATACGATAGTCGCGGCACTGGTTCCCTCTCCCAGCAGCCAAGGTGTTCCTACTCTCGTTCCAAAATGCATACCTTTCACCGGATTTCCCAGGAACCAAAGCAGGATATCAATGTAATGACAACCGTGACTAAAAAGCTGTCCTCCGCCAACCCGGGCCGTATTAATCCAGTGCAGTTCATCATACTTGGTAAACTGTTCCGTCCACACAGACATCTGCATTACCTTTCCGTACTCCCCGCTGTCCACCAGCTCCTTCAGCTTGTTGACACCAGGCCAGAAGCGCACCGGATATGCACACATCAGCACAACACCTTCTTCCTCACACACCTCAATCAGCTTCAGACACTCCGCCTCTGTGTTACACAGCGGTTTTTCCATCATCACGTGCTTTTTCTGACGGGCAAAAAACAGCCCGCACTCATAGTGTAAATCGTGGGGCAGTGCAACCAAAACCGCGTCCACATGTTCCACCATTGTCCGGTAATCTGTGGTAACATGGGGATTGTTCAGCACAGTGGCTACATCCTCCGCCCGCTCCCGCACCACATCGCACACCGCAGTGATCTCCACATTGTCCACCATCTGGATGACCATCGCGTGACGCTTCATCATTCTTCCACATCCAACCATACCTAATTTAATCTTTTCCATCTCTATTTTCCTCCTTTTCTTGAGTGCTTATCGCACCAGACCTTGAATCTCCACCTCAGTTATTCCATTTCGGTACGCCTCCAAAAAAGCCAGCATCAGACAGCCGTAGGAATGAACTTCATCCGAAGTCGGCAATTTTTCCGTGATATACGCTTTCACTGATCCCTTTTCCTCACCGATTCCCGGACAACAGCAGCCCGGACATCCGCGATGAGTCGCGTAATCATCGGTCAGACAGTATGCAGCCAGACCATGAATGCCCTTCTCAAAAGCTTCCCGGTACTTATCCTCTTTAAGATAGCCCGAACGCAGTCCCACACCCATGCAGTACAGAATCAATCCTGTTCCGGACGACTCCTCCCACGCCAACGGCTCCACGATCTCCTGTCTCCACATCCCCTTCGATGTCTGGTAGGGAAGCAGCGAATCAATCATATCCATGTAATAGCGCTTCGCCTTGATTCTGTGCGTCGAATTCTCCGGCAGATAACGCATCAGCTCAGCCAAACCAATCAGTCCCCATCCGTTTCCGCGGCTCCAGTGATCTGCAGACATACGCAGAGGGTTTTGCATCAGCCCCTTGGTCTGGTGCAGCAGTCCGCAGGTTGCATCCAAAAACAGTTCATACATTTTGATACACTGCTCTGCCGCAAAATCAATGTATTTTTCTTCCTTTAATGCCAGACCTGCATACAACATAAAGGGTGTGGTGCAGGTCACCACATCGATCCAGACGCCGCGCAGATCTTTCTCTCTGTCCATATGACCGCGCAGACACAAAATATCATTTGGCCCCTTCGGCGCATGATAAGTAAGCTCCGCATATTTGCGCAATTCCGCCTCAATTTCCGGCATCTGCCCCTTCATGAACAACCAGGCTCTCGCATTCCCGCCCACCCGGTAAGAGTCAAACGTATAATGCGGATGTTCAAAATTGTCCGGATACAGAGAAAGGTACCGATTACATTTCTGCAGATAGTCCTCCCGGCCACCTGAAACCGCTGCCTGTGCCAGCGCCCAGTATGCAAGCAGCCCATAATAGTGATCTACCCGGCCGTGCTGTGACTCATAGCGCTCCAACAGTTTCCCGACCAGCTCCATCGTGTTTGTCTTCTTCATATTTACCCCGCTTTCTTCGCTCATAAGAGCATGATTGCTTGTATCATCATTATATCTGTCCATTTCAGGCGTTTCAACGTGACACTTTCCCCCCAGCTTGTTTTAACGTAAAAAATGCCGGTATTTTCCCCCTGAAATTTCAGAATCAGATGGAAAATACCGACATTTAGCCAAGAAAACTAATTCAACACCTCTATCTTCCCAGATAGCCTCCATCCACCGGGATTACCGCTCCGCTCAGGTAATCGCTTGCCTTGGATGCAAGGAATACAACAACACCCTTCATATCCTGCTCACTTCCCCATCTTCCCATAGGAATTCTGGACAGTATCTCCGTATTCCTTTTCGGATCTTCGATCAGTCGGGTATTCATCTGGGTTGCCATGTAGCCCGGTGCGATAGCATTCACGCAGATTCCCTTGGATGCCCATTCATTGGCAAGAGCCTTAGTCAGCTGTGCCACACCGCCCTTCGCTGCCGCGTAAGCAGGAACGGTAAACCCGCCGAAGAAGCTGAGCATGGAGGCCAGATTGATAATCTTTCCACCGCCGTTTGCCAACATGTTTCTGCCGGCCAGCTGACAGAGCTTGAACACCGCTCTCAGATTGACGTTAATCACATCGTCCCAGTCGCTCATCAGGAAATCCTCGCAGGGGTTTCTTCTCTGGATTCCCGCGTTGTTCACCAGAATATCCAGCTTTCCGCCAAAATGCTCAACCACCTTCGCAAAGGCTCTCTCAATGTCCTCTTCGTTTCCCAGATCGCAGCGAATACCGATCACATCATAACCTTTTTTACAAAACTCATCAGCAGCCGCAAATACGCTCTCGCTCGAAGCCATGATTGCCACGCGGGCACCGGCCTCGCACAGACCCTCCGCCATTCCTTTGCCCAGGCCCTTATTTCCGCCGGTAACCAGCGCAGTCTTTCCCGTCAAATCAAATAGATACATGTTGACCTCCTTAAAACTCGAACATTACCTTCACCGCTCCGGTTCCGGGGGTGAACAGCAGATCAAAGCCTTTTTGTGCCTCGTCAGCAGGCAAAACGTGGGTGATGATTTTCTCATACAGAGGCTCTTTCTCCGCCATCTCTGCCGCGATGGCAAAATCCTTTTGCCGATAAACACGCACAAAATGGATGGAAACCTCCTTCGCCATCCCCTTAAAGAAAGGCATCTGAGGCGGTTTTTTGTAAGAAGCAACGATGACTATCTGTCCTCTCACTTTAACCACATCCAGAAGACAGGCCGCAACCGCATTCGCTCCTGCACAGTCATATACGCGGTCAAATCCGTTACCGTTCGTGTGCTGTGCCACAACCGCATTCAAATCTATCTCCATGGGATTGACCACATTGAAGCCCAACTCAGTTGCAAGAGCTCTTCTCGCCGCATCGGTCTCTACCAAAAGCAGATCACCCACACCAAACTGTTTTAAGGTAAGTGCCAGACAAAGACCGATGGTTCCGCAGCCGAATACAATGGCATTGTCACCGGGGACAAAACCGGTCTCACGCAGTGTATGTACCGTCACCGCGATGGGCTCGATAAAGGCACCTACCTTAAAGGAAACCTTTTCGGGAAGCGGGATCAGCTGATCCTGGGGGATTGCTACATATTCCGCCATACCGCCCGCTGTGTCGATACCGTACAGACCAAGGGTATTGCACACATGCTTATTTCCGGATTGGCAGGGCTCACACTTACCGCAGGAAATCAGCGGATACACCGTCACGCGGGTTCCGGCCGGGAATCTGTCGCAGTCCTCAGCCACCACACCAGAAAATTCATGCCCCATGATTAAAGGAGCCTTTGCGCGGGGATGTGTTCCCGCATAAATATTTAGATCTGTACCGCAGATGCCTGCATGTGAAACCTTGATGAGTGCCCAGCCTTCCGGCACTTCGGGCATTGACACATCACATACACCGATCTGATTTGCGCCTAAATGTTGAATTGCTTTCATCTCTATCCTTCTTTCTCAGCCTGTTCTAGCTATTTTTCGTTAAATTCACAGGATAATGTACCGGCTCATTTCTCATGAACCGTACTGCCTCCTCTGCAACCTTGCGCTTCAACTCCTGTGCGGATTCCTCAGAATACCAGGCCGTGTGCGGACTAACGATAAAATTATCATGGGAAAGCAACGGATTGTCTGCCGTCAATGGCTCATGCTCCACCACATCCAGTGCTGCACCGGCGATCTCTTTGTTCGCCAGCGCCCACTCAAGTGCTTCCTCGTCGATAATGCCGCCACGGGCCACATTTACGATATACGCGGAATTTTTCATCGCCTTAAACTGCTCTTTGCCAAACACATGATAGGTGTCCTGCCTGAGTGGACAATGAATGGAAATGACGTCGGACTTCGCGATCAATTCCTCCTCCGACACAAACTCCACAAAATCCGGGAACTTCCTGCCCTGCTTTCCGGCCTCAATATCATATGCGATGACCCTGCAGCCCATTGCGTGAACACGCTTTGCAAACTCTGTTCCGATCCTTCCGATTCCGTATATACCCACCGTCATCACACTCATGCGGTAGATTGGTATCTCCCTGCGGTAGTCCCATACACCTTTACGAATCAGTGAATTGGTAAACGCCACCTTTCTGGTCAGACACATCATCAATGCCAGCGCCTGATCTGCGACCTCACGGGTGCCGTAATCGGGCACGTTGCAAGCCTGAACGCCAAACTCATCTGCATCGTCCAGGTTAATATTATCCACGCCTACGCCATAGCGAACCACACATTTTACATTCGGCAGTGCTTCAAATATTTTGCGATCCATCCGCACATACTGGTTCAGTAAAACAACTGCCTCTTTGCAGTTTTCAATGACCTCCTCCTGAGTCTTGCAGTGAAGCCAGTCAAACTCGTATCCTGCAGCCTCCAGAACAGCCTTTTCCGCCTCCACATCCTCGTGATCCAGATCACAGATCACAATTTTTTTATTACTCAAAATGCTTCCTCCTGTTATCGCCGTCGATCTACCGCCGGACAACTTATCCTCTTAGAATCTCGCAGAACTCTCAAAATATATATCATGAATCTGAACACGAGGACTGGAAGTAAGTGCGAAGAAAATAATCTCTACAACATCTTCTGCCTGCATCAGCTTAGAACGGTCAACCGGTCTGTCACCCCAGAATGCAGTGTCTGCTCCGCCGGGATTAATTGTAGTCACGCGAATGTGTTTAGAGCCCATCTGCAAAAGCATTCCTTGAGACAACATATTCACTGCTGCCTTCGCCGTGCAATAGAGAGGCGCATTTGCATTTGCGGTCTTTGCCGCAGTACTGCCAATATTTACGATAATCGCGGGATCTGCCGCATGATCTGCAAAATGTTTTCCCACCAGGAACGCGCCCTTTACATTTACGTCCATGATGGTATTGTATACATCAAGATCAGTCGTGGGAATCTTACTGGGAATAGACAGACCTGCCAGATTTGCCATTGCAGCGTACTCACCATTCTTCTGATAAGCTTCCTCAAAGAAATCAATAACTTCCTGCTCATTAGTGATATCAACCACCTTTGCAAATACTTCTGTTATCTTTTCAAGTTCTCCCGCCAATAATGTCAGACTTTTCTCATCGTTGGAGCATAAAGACAGCTTTGCGCCCTGCTCAGCCAGTTTTTTGCAAAGGATGGTTCCCATACCACCGCTCGCTCCGGTTACAATTACATTTTTTCCGTTATAATTAATCATTAGAAATAACCTCCATTCTCTACGACCTGTGTAGGAGTCATACCTCCACTCACCATTTTTTTAATTTCCACTTCGTTGTCACGTATCTGTTCTGCTGCTAACAGTACTTCGTAAGCAATCTCGCGGGGGATTGCAAGCGCCCCGTCAATATCCGCCATCACCACATCACCGGGATACACATGTACTTTTCCCATCACGACAGGCATCTGATATCCAATCAGACGGAAACGTCCCAGCATACCATTCGAGGTTCTGTATTTGCAAAACACCGGAAAGTTCTGCTCAAGCACCTTATTGGTGTCACGCACACCGCCATCCACAATAGCTCCGCGGCAGCCCTGACGAATCGATGCCATAGTCATAATCTCTCCCCACTGGGCAGATTCATCATCTTCACACGTATCCCATACGACCACACTGTTTTCATGAATCGCTTCCAACATTTTCGCACGCTCTACCATCTCATTTTCTAAGCTCAGATTTTTTGAGCCCTTGATGGTAAATGCGATACCGGCAACCTTCATTTCCTCACGCAGCGGCAGGATATTCGTGGGAAAAGTCTGATATAACAGTTCCATCTCCCGCAAAACATCATTTACCATAGGTGTAGTTACCTTCTCATACCGATCACACAATTCCTTTTCGCTAATCGGAAACTCTGCTGTCTTATTTCTTCTTCTAGATTCTATTAAATTTGTTAAGTCCATAAGACCTACCTCCTTTCATTTTAATCATAATCCACTTTCTTTTTCTCTACAATTTACAAAGCGATTAATATTTGTATAAATCGCTACTAAATCATTGCGTTTTTTCTCAAAATGATTTACACTGCAAAGAAAGGAAGGTTCACACCCCGAAAAAAATATTTGGAGGAACGCCCTATGGAAAATTTCAATTTTCAAGTCACAGAAATATGTCGCATCATCAAACGTCCGACTACCGCTGACTGGCATACAGACGGCATGTACTACCCAAACGAATTCGTTATGGTCTTAGTGTTGGACGGTGAGACAGAATATATTGTAAATCATCGAAAATATATCGCACGTAAAGATGATTTGGTTATTTTCCCACCTCAAATTATGCGCTCCGGCAGAACCAATCCCAAAAATCCATGGAGTTTTATTTCCATTATCTTTCGCATGGAACTAGATGAAGACGCACGGGCTTTCTTTAACAAATCAATTTTAATTTGGAACGATATGAAGGATTCCGCCGGAAAGCTTTTTCAAGACGCTTCTAAAGCATGGACCGGAAAAAATCCATTATATCGAATAAAATGTAATCTACTTGTCACTGAAATCCTATATAAAATTATTCTGTCAGAAATGCCTTACCACAATGTGCCACATATTAAAAAGCTGGAAAAAACACGGAACTTTATTCAGGAAAATTTTCGCAACGAGCTCTCTATAGAAGAATTGGCCAATTCAATTGATATGAGTGTTTCTTATTTCAGACGGTTATTTCACGAGGCATACGGATACTCTCCCATGCAATATATCATGGATTTACGTATAGAAAACGCGCGCGATCTCCTGTTGTCCGGTGAAGTCAATGTAACGGAGGCCGCGCGCCTAAGTGGTTTTGAAGATATTTATTATTTTAGTGCATTGTTTAAGAGAAAAACCGGATTCACTCCAACTGCCCTGCTAAAAAAGGGGTAGGCAGTTACGCCTCAATCGCATTTCCGGTATACAATTGATAATACTTGCCCTTCTCCTCAATCAACTGATCGTGGGTACCGCGCTCAATGATCCGCCCCTGTTCCAGAACCATGATACAGTCGCTGTTTCGCACAGTAGACAGACGGTGAGCGATGACAAAAGTGGTGCGTCCGCTCATCAGCTTATCCATACCGTCCTGCACCAGACGCTCGGTGCGGGTGTCGATGGAGCTGGTCGCCTCATCGAGAATCAGCACGGGCGGATCTGCGATGGCCGCTCTCGCGATGGCGAGGAGCTGGCGCTGTCCCTGGCTCAAATTTGCCCCGTCTCCGGTCAGCAGGGTATTATATCCATCGGGGAGTCTTCGGATAAAGCCGTCCGCGTTGGCCAGCTTTGCCGCTGCGATAACCTCCTCATCGGTGGCATCCAGCTTTCCGTAGCGGATGTTCTCCATGACAGTGCCGGTGAATAAATGGGTATCCTGCAATACAATGCCTAGAGATCGACGCAGGTCTGCCTTTTTAATCTTGTTCACATTGATACCGTCGTAACGGATCTTTCCATCCTGAATATCGTAAAACCGGTTGATCAGATTGGTGATCGTCGTCTTTCCAGCTCCCGTAGAGCCTACAAACGCAATCTTCTGACCGGGTGTTGCATACATTTTAATATCATGGAGAACCATCTTCTCATCGGTATATCCAAAGTCCACACCATCAAAGACTACATCTCCCTTCACCTCCACATAGGTGGTCGTTCCGTCCGCCTTGTGGAAATGCTTCCATGCCCAGCGTCCGGTGCGCTCTTCCGTCTCCGTGAGCTCGCCGTTCACTTCCTTTGCATTCACCAGCGTCACATAGCCTTCGTCCGTCTCGGGCTTCTCATCCAGCAGATTAAACACACGCTCCGCGCCGGCCAGTGCCATGATGATACTGTTGAACTGCTGGCTCACCTGATTGATCGGCATGCTGAAGTTTTTATTGAACTGCAGGAAAGAAGCAAGACTTCCCAAAGTGAAGCCGCCCACACCATTGATTGCCAAAATACCGCCCACGATGGCACAGAACACGTAGCTCAGATGTCCGAGCTGTGCATTGACCGGGCCCATGATGTTGGAAAACTTATGTGCATTATTTGCACTCTCACACAGGTGATCGTTCAACTCATTGAACTTCTCGATATTCTCGTCCTCGTGGCAGAATACCTTTACCACCTTCTGACCGTCAATCATCTCCTCGATAAAGCCGTTCACTGCGCCAAGGGCTCTTTGCTGGGCCACAAAGTTGCTTCCACTTAAGGACATAATCTTCTTCGCGCTGAACATCATCACCGCAACCATGATCATCGTCAGGAAAGTAAGGGGAACGCTCAGGATAATCATATTGATAAACACACTGACGATGGTAATGCAGCTGGAAATAATCTGAGGAATACTCTGGCTGATCATCTGACGCAGCGTGTCAATATCGTTGGTATACACGGACATAATATCGCCGTGGGCATGACTGTCAAAATAGCGGATTGGCAGGCTCTGCATGTGGTGGAACACCTCAATACGCAGATTGCGGAGCACGCCCTGGCTTACCTTCACCATGATCCGGCTCTGAACGAAGGACGCTACGATGCCTAAAGCGTAGAATCCGGCAACTCTGGCGATTGCGCTCGCCAACACGGAGAAGTCTGGCTCTGCCGCCTCCTTTAACGGCTCAATGATACCGTCGATCAGGGTCTTCATAAACAGGGTCCCCTGAATACTGGCCACCACGCTGCCTACGATACAAAACAGTACAACCACGCAGGCAATGCCGTAATCCTTCAACACATATCGCATCAGACGGGAGAACAGCTTCCCGGGATTCTTTAGCTTCGGACGAGGGCCGCGAAGGCCTCTCGCCCCCGGACCATGTCTGGGTCCTCCGGATCTCCCCTGACTACTGTAATTTGTTTTCTGTTCAGCCATCAGTCCTCGCCTCCCTTCTCGTCAAAATCACCGCCGCCACTGGTCTGGGACTCATAAACATCGCGGTAAATCTCATTGGACTCAAGTAACTCCTCGTGTGATCCGAATCCATTGACACGCCCGTTCTCCATGACGATAATTCGGTCCGCATGCTCCACACTGGACACACGCTGGGCAATGATCAGCTTCGTGGTTCCGGGGATTTCCTCCGCAAAGGCCTTGCGAATCTTCGCGTCGGTGGCGGTATCCACCGCGCTGGTGGAATCGTCAAGGATCAACACCTCGGTTTCTTTAAGAGGGCTCTGGCGATACAAAGTCTCTGCTTCTGACCGCCGGAAACATTCGTTCCGCCCTGCTCGATGTAAGTCTCATATTTATCCGGCATGCGCTCGATAAACTCATCTGCGCAGGCCAGCTTACATGCATATTTACACTCTTCCTCAGTGGCATCGGGATTTCCCCAGCGAAGATTCTCCAAAATCGATCCGGAGAACAGCACGTTTTTTTGCAGCACCACGGAAACCTCGTTGCGTAAGGTTTCCAAATCATACTCGCGCACATCCACTCCGCCGACCTTCACTGAACCCTCCTGCACATCGTACAGACGGCTGATCAGATTCACCAGACTGGATTTCGCGCTTCCGGTTCCTCCGATGATACCGATGGTTTCACCGGACTTAATCTCTAAATCAATATCCTTAAGCACCGGCTCGGCACTGTCTTTCCGATAGGAAAATACCACATCCTCAAAGGTGATGCTTCCGTCCTTCACCTGATAAACCGGCTCATCCGGGTTCACCAGATCGCTCTTCTCGTTCAGCACCTCCGCGATACGCTGTGCGCTGGCAGAGCTCATGGTCATCATAACAAAAATCATGGAGAGCATCATCAAGCTCATCAAAATGTTCATACAGTAGGTGAGCAGACTCATCAATTCGCCGGTGAGCAGATCGTCCACAACGACCATCTTCGCACCCATCCAGCTAATCAGCAGGATACAGGTATAGACCGTCATCTGCATGATAGGGTTATTCAAGGTCAGAATCTTCTCCGCCTTCACAAACAGACGGTAAACATTATCCGCAGCGGAAGAAAAACGCTTCTTCTCATAATCCTCGCGAACATACGCCTTCACCACGCGGATCGCAGAAACATTTTCCTGTACACTGGCATTCAGCTCATCATATTTCTTAAAAATCTGGCGAAAACTCTTCGTGGTGGCATTCATGATCAGGAACAGACAGATGCCAAGGAAGAACACCGCGACAAGATACACAGTCGCCAATCTGGGGCTGATAAAAAAGGCCATGACCATCGCACAGATCAGGTTCATGGGTGCACGGAAACACATGCGCAGAATCATCTGATAAGCCATCTGCACATTCGTCACATCGGTAGTCAGACGGGTAATCAGACCTGCTGTACTGTATTTGTCAATATTTGCAAAAGAAAAGGTCTGAACATTCTCAAACATGGCTTTGCGCAAATTCTTCGCAAAGCCCGTGGATGCCTTCGCACCGCACACACCGCCCATGTATCCGGTGAACAGACCGAACGCCGCCACGACGATCATCAGTGCTCCCATCTTATAAATATGGTTAATATCACCCTTCTCCACACCGTAGTCGATGATGGATGCCATGATCAGCGGAATGGCCGTGTCCATGATTACCTCCAGCACCATAAATACCGGTGTCATCATGGAGACTTTTTTGTATTCTTTGATTTGCCGTGCCAATGTTTTTAGCATGTCCTTTCCTCCTCTTTTTGTTAGACCCCTAATCATTTTCACTTCACTATTATGAAACATCTGCTTATTTGTGTCAACAAAAACTTGCGATGAAAATTCTTATCTTTCTATAAACTGAGGCAAAGTTATAAACAACAAAAAAGGCTACACCAGACTGAGATCTCGCTTGTGAGATTCTCGATCCGAGCGCGGTCTAAAAAAAGGACTTCCGGCTCACATGAGTTAGAAGTCCTTGTTTAGAGACTATGGTGC
>JAFSBP010000389.1 GCA_017437205.1 Lachnospiraceae bacterium | reverse complement strand
TGTCTTTTGATAACAGTACACCTAGCAACTTCAATACCCCTTCGTAATTTTCGCTCTCAGGACTGCCGAGGCAGACCATGATCACGCTCATCAAATCGTAGTTTTGTTCTTTTTCCTTAACGTTTCCTATCAGGTTTTCCTCATGGAACAGATACCTCGTGATCGTATTTTCCCTGTTCCGGGGTGGATGAGTACAGATCCAGACCGAGTAGACCTTCTTTAGTTTTTCGTAATGTGCTTTCGTAAAGACCGTGCCGTACTGTGCGGAAATCATTCTTCCACAGTAGTAAATGCCGCGTTTTGTCAGAGGATATCCGGGATCGTATTTGTTCTGCGCTTCCAAGTTGATAATCAGGCCGATGAGTTCGCCTGATACCGGCGCCAATGCATCGAACCGGATATCGTATGTAATCGTCCCCTCCGTGAGGGTTTTATCCTCCACGCCCGTCTGAGCGATGCGTGGTGTCTGATTTGTCTCATCAGGGGCCACGGGAATTTCACTTACCTGTGGTGTGCCTTCGATGAACTTCTCCGCGATCTCGGAGACTTCGCAATCGCGAAATTCAATCAGACAGTGCTTCATTATCCATGCAAGGATAATTTTCTCTGCGAGTACACGTTTGCACGCTGCATCGTACGCTGCCTTTTCGTCGACGATGCGGATGCTTTCTGCGACAGTAGTTTCTGTCATGTGTATCACCCCCGCTTATAATTAGTATAGCATAGGTTCGATATTCTGTCTAGATAAAATAAAGCGGGGATATATTTAAAACAAACGCTCAGGGCGGGGGATTATGCCCCGCCCTGAACGTTTAATGCAATTTTTTTACGCCATCCACACGTCTATTCCACGCTCCTCAAACTTGGAAAGAAAATCCGCGTCCGGGGTGGCGTTGGTGATGATGAGATCAGCGACATCAATATTTGAAATTTTGACAAAGGCATTGCGGTAAAACTTGGAGTTATCTGCCGCGACGATACAGCGATCGGCCTGTTCGATCATTACGCGGTCAATCTCGGCCTCTTTGTCGTAGTAGGTGGAGAAACCGTGAACCGGATCTACACCGTCCACCGAGAGGATCAGCTTATCTGCATGATAGTTGCGAAGCTGGCGCACGGCATCAAATCCATAGGCGTAGTGGTACTTATAATTGATGGTGCCGCCGATCAGAATGACATTATAATTCGGATTTCCGGAGGCCTCCATCGCGATGGAGATGGAGTTAGTCACGATATTTAACGGGTAGTCCGTGGGAAAATGCCGAAAGGCGATCAGAGTCGTCGTTCCGGGATTCATCATGATGGTATCGTTCGGATTAATCTGGGTAGCGACCATCTGTGCAATCTGTTCTTTTTCTAACTGGTTCGTTTCCAGACGCTGATTTAAGCTCATGCTGTAGTAGGGCTTGTAGGAGCTGATCGCGCCGCCGTGGATGCGGGAGAGCAGACCTTTTCCCTCCATGTCCGCGAGATAGTTGCGGATGGTCACCTCGGAAACATCAAAAAGCTGGCTCAGCTCCATTACCTTTACTGAACCGTTTTTCTTGAGTAATTCCAGTATCTGTTGTTTCCGATCATCGACTATCATTACGAACCTCCGTTATATTGCCCCACAGTCCGCCGGACGGATTGTGGGCTTTTGTTTATCATAAACGAAATTTGTTTGTAAGTCAAGGAAAGAAGCGGTAAAACACAACAAAAACTTTCGATTTGCTTTCGAAAAGCAAAAATTAACAAAGAAAACGAAAGAAAAATATTGACGCGGAGACGATTTAGAGTTATGATATGATAAGATTAAATTGGGAAAGGAAGGTTCTCGTATATGTATAAGGATCTGAAGATAAAGCCGCCCTTTTTTGAGATCGGGCCGAAGGCGTATCTTTACGGCGAGCAGATGCTTGCTCTTGCGAAGGTGATTGATAAGGTAGCCATGAAGTATGATGTGGATGTTATCGTGACACCCCAGTATACTGACATTAAGCTGTTGGCGGATAATACCGAGCGTATCTTGGTATTTGCTCAGCACATGGATTACCTGCCCATCGGAAGAGGCCTTGGAAGCGTTCTTCCTGAGGCGGTGAAGGCAGCCGGTGCAGTGGGCGTTATGCTGAATCATGCTGAGAAGCCCCTGACGATGGAGGCGATTAAGAAGACCATCGAGCGTGCGGACGAGGTAGGCCTTGGAACTATCGTTTGTGCGGACACCGTTGAGGATGTGAAGGAGATTGCGAAGATGGGACCGAACCTGATCGTGGCTGAGCCTACGAACTTGATCGGTACCGGTCAGACCAGCGACAGCAACTATGTGGTGGAGACCATTAAGACCGTTCGTGAGATTAATCCGGATATTATGGTGCTTCAGGGCGCAGGTATTTCTAACGGAAAAGACGTTTACAATACGATCAAGCTTGGCGCGCAGGCTACCGGTTCTACCAGCGGTATCATTAAGGCGAACGACCCTTACGCGATGGTGGAGGAGATGCTCTACAATCTGCGCAAGGCATGGGACGAGCTGCACGGCTGATTATTGTCGGAGGAATAAAGAAATATGAAACAGGAAGCGTTACTTCAGGCAAAGCAGGCTTATATCACCGAGAGCGAGTGCATTCGGGAGATGGCGGCCTACTTTGATGAGGAGATTTACAGTAAGGCAGTTGAACTGCTGAAAAATGCGCCCCGCATCGGAACCTGCGGCTGCGGTCACAGCGGTATTATCTGCCAGCACTTTGCACACCTTCTGTGCTGCATCGAGCGTCCGGCCAGATTTATCTCACCGGCAGAGGCAGTTCACGGTGCGACCGGTTTCTTGCAGGCCGGTGATGTGATGGTGTTTGCCTCCAGAGGCGGAAAGACGAAGGAGCTGTTGCCCATCGTTGACATCTGTAAGAAGAAGGGTGTACATATTATCACCGTTACCGAAAATCTGGAGTCTCCGCTGGCACAGGCTGCGGATGTGGTACTTAAGCAGTATGTTAACCGTGAGACGGACAAGTATAACTGCCAGGGAACCACTTCGTCCACCTCTCTGTGCGTGATTTTTCACGTGCTTCAGACGGCTCTGATTGAGGAGACAGATTTTCAGAATGAGCAGTTTGCTCTGGTGCATCCCGGCGGTGCAGTGGGCGAGCGCTTGAACAAATAGTTATCAGGGAACTAGGGCGGTATTATCGCTCCTAACTATAATTACAATTTAAAGAAAAGAAAGGAAAATGT
>JAFSBP010000388.1 GCA_017437205.1 Lachnospiraceae bacterium | reverse complement strand
GTGCCTTCAACAAATCTCCGACAAATACAATTGCTCCGGCCTTTCGACCAAGAACACGTATCGCATTTGTCGTACCTGAATTTCCACTGCCGTAGTTTCTGATATCACGATGCTTGATCAAGCCGATAAAATATCCTGTCTGAAACAATCCAAACAGATATCCAACAGCCAAGCAGATTATCCGTTCTACCATTATTCTTTCTCCTTCCGTTCGCGGACAATAAACTTAAGAGGCGTGCCCTTAAAGCCAAAGGCGTCACGAACACGATTCTCAATGTATCTGGTGTAAGAATAGTGCATCAATTCTTTGTCATTAACGAACAAGACAAATGTGGGCGGCTTCACCGCAACCTGCGTCATATAGAAAATCTTTAACCGTCTTCCGCGGTCCGTCGGCGGCTGCTGTAATGCGACAGCCTCTGTCAGTATCTCATTTAGAACACCGGTGGAAATACGAAGATTCTGATTTTCAATGATCACATCAATATGCTCAAACAGCTTGGGAAGACGCTGCCCGGTCTGTGCAGACACAAATAGGATATCTGCATAGGGCATGAAGGACAGTATCTCACGGATTTTCTTTGTATAATCATTGACCGTATTTGTCTCTTTATTCTGAACTGCATCCCACTTATTCACAGCGATGATAACACCTTTTCCGCGCTCATGGGCAATACCGGCAATCTTTGCGTCCTGCTCGGTAACACCTTCGGTTGCATCAATTACCAAAATAACGATATCTGCCTTTTCCACTGCAGTCACCGCACGAATAATGCTGTAACGCTCCAGCTCTTCCTTGATCTTGTTTTTACGGCGAAGACCAGCGGTGTCAATAAAGATGTACTCTTTATGATTATAACGCACAACCGCATCCACTGCATCACGGGTCGTTCCGGCAATATCGGAAACAATCATGCGATTTTCTCCAAGCAACTTATTCACCATGGAAGATTTGCCTACATTCGGCTTTCCGATGATCGCCACCTTCGGACGTTCATCCTCTTCCTCCACCGTACTACTCTCCGGAAAATATGTTGCAACTTCCTCCAAAAGATCTCCGATACCAAGTTGGGAAGCGGCACTCACGGGGATAGGATCTCCGATACCTAAATTATAGAACTCATAGACATCAGGCATGAATTTCTCAAAATTATCCACCTTATTCACTGCGAGCACCACCGGTTTTTGAGACTTGCGAAGCATGTCTGCCACCTTAGAATCGGAATCTACCAGACCCTGGCGAACGTCGGTGATAAAAATGATCACGTCTGCCGTCTGAATCGCAATCTCCGCCTGCTCTCTCATCTGAGACAGAATGATGTCCCTGCTCTCCGGCTCAATACCTCCGGTATCAATCAATGTAAAATTATGGTTCAACCAGGTACAGTCCGCATAAATACGGTCTCTGGTTACTCCGGGTGTATCCTTAACAATTGAAATACGCTCCCCTGCCAGCACGTTAAACAGCGTAGACTTGCCAACATTAGGGCGTCCGACAATTGCAACAATCGGTTTACTCATCTTATTTCTCCGTTTCTTTACTCGTGGACAGGCTCGTATGGTCTGAATCTCGTCCCTGTTTCCGTCACTTCAATGCCCAAAACAGCCTCGAGGAGTGCCTGCCCGCTTGATTTTACTATAATTATCGGAACTTGTAAAGCATTTTCCAATTCATTTACCGTCATATCATCGAGGAAAACAGTCTCTCCGCTGCGAAGCATGTTTTCAGGCAAAAGTAAGCGCTCACCAAGATCCTTTCCTTTAAGCTGTGAAAGGATATCCTGACCGGTAATCAAGCCGGATACAGTGATCTGCTCGCCGAAAAACTCATTTTTGATGGGATAGATTGTTCCTTTGATCTGCGGAAAGGCCTCGGAGATATCCTTAAGCAGTTTATTAAGAGTAGGTGCAGCTAACATTCCCGTTACCAAAGATATCTTCTTCTGAGTATACACATCCACCGTTTCAGACGAAGCGTACTCCACACGAGGCTTCTCAGC
>JAFSBP010000387.1 GCA_017437205.1 Lachnospiraceae bacterium | reverse complement strand
TCGCCAGTCACGCAGGAGGAAACTTCTGTCTCCATACTCACAGACTTTTTAAGGACTGCGATGTATTCCATACAGGAAAGCCTACCAGAATTGCATTCGCTGACCGAGATGTCCGTGAGTTGGATGCTGCGTGCGACCTTTCGCTTACTCGTTACTGCTTCTCGATTCCCTGGTTCAAACATTTCGATAAGTTCTGGATTGAAAAGTACGCTTCCGTTTATCGCAAGGTAGCGGAAAACTACAGGGATCTTCTTGAGGGCGACACTCACAGCGTCCTTGAGGGAAGATGGTACGGAATGGAAAACGATAAGGCCGCAAGATAAAAATTATAGGAATTGGTTGTGTTTTCCAATAGTGTTTTTTTGGAAAAATTGTTTTCCTGGCTTTTCGGTCTGTTTTCCATAAAAAGCACATTTTAATGTTAATAACAAGATTGAAAAAGCACAAAATTGTCTGATACAATGAGTGTACTGTAGCACCGAGGTGGTGCAGAAAAAAATAAAAAAAGGAGAAAGAAGTATGAAGAAACAAAACCAAGTTACCCGTTTACTGTCGTTGTTGTTGGTGTTATCGATGCTGTTCACGGCCTGTGCAAAGCCCAACGGTGATGACAAAACCACAAAGGCCGAGGATCCGACAAAGGGTGGAACTACTGTAACCGATGTACCCACTGACGCACCGGAGCCTGAATATCCGGAATATCTGAATCTGGACAGCGCGTATCCTATCATTAAAGATGAGCATGAAGGTACCATTAAGCTTACTGCTGTTATCGGTGCGACAGATTATTGCGTTGATTGGGATGATCTGTGGATATCCAAGTACTTTAAAGATAAGTACAACGTGGAAATAGAAGCGGAAATATATAGAACGTCTACGCTGAAGGATAAGAAGCAGATCCTCCTCAACTCCGGAGAAATTCCTGATTTGTTGATCAATATGGAATTCTCAACGTCAGAGCTCGTGAAATACGGCGTACAGGAAGGACTGTTCCTGCCGATTGACGAGTACATTGATGAAACGCTGACCCCCAACCTTGTATATTACTACGACGGAATTGCAGCGGCGTGTACCGGACCTGATGGTCATATGTATACCCTGCCTAAGCTGACCCAGACTGCTAGAGATCCAAGCAAAAATCTTTCCAAGATAAATAGAGCGTTTATCAATAAGGGATGGTTGGATGATTTGAATATTCCGGTTCCGACCACTCTGGATGAGTATGTAAGTGCCATGTATGCGGTTAAAGCGGCAGATCCCGCAGGTGTTGGTGTGGACAAATTCTACCCCGTTGGCGGAAATATGACAGAAAGAACTACTTCATATATTATCTTAAATGCGCTGGGTTATAACGTAAGAAATATAAATGCCTATGGAATAGATCCCACGCTGCGAGACGGTGAGGTGGTAATTCCTGCCTATGATATGGAAGTTTATCAGGAATATTTAAAGATTATGCATGATTTCTATAAGGACGGAATTGTTCATCCTGATCTATTCACCCTTTCCAATACTGAAGTGGATGCGTTGGCATCTACCGAGGTATTTGCGGTCTATGGCAGATCTGTAAGTGCAGCGAAAATGACCCAGTGGGCAGAGTGGACTGCACTGACTCCTCTCACCAGTGACTGGCAGACAGAGCCCGAGTTCTATGAGCCGACTACAACATCTGCGGTTGGAGGTTTTGTCATCTCCGCAGATACAAAGTATCCTGAGCTCTGCATGCGCTTTGCAGATATGCTCTTCAACAACCAGACCGATGTCAGCAGAGCGATCTTAAACGGACTGGATGTGGAGCCCTATAATACTTACGGTGACTATGTTTTGTGCCGTTGGGATGATGAAGAAAAGACCATCGTAGCTGGTAAGGAAATTCCAGGCGGCGTGAATTTCTCGGTTTACTTAGCCACGCATTTGTCAGGATCACAGTGGGCGGTAGGAGCATATACTGCCGCAGAGGCTAATCAAGCTTATGCGAAATTTTTCGGAGGTACAGTGGCAGGGGTGAAAGACTACGACATGACGGATCCGAGTGATTTTGAGAAATATAATATGGTAGAGTATCAGTTTCCTTACCTGACAACATCGTATCCCGATGTTTACTACGCTTCACCCGAGCAGTCAGCTGAGATCGTAAGACTTTTGACGGTCTTAGATCCCTATATAAAGGAGAATGTAGCAAAGTTTATCGTCGGTGAGCGTGACCTTTCCGAGGTTAATGAGTTCCAAGCGGAGCTGAAAAATCTTGGCGCGGATGATCTGCTGCAGATTTACAAGGATATTTATGATTCCATGACGAAGTAAGCAGTTTGCGTCTTCGTAGTAAAGTCTTCACATTTGGGTGAGGAATATTACGTCTTGAAACAATACGGCTTCATCTGTAAACACATTCAGATGAAGCCGTATAATAAAAATATAAACGATGACGAAAGGGCTTAGGGAGAATAAGAGAAAGGATAGTTGATAAATGAAGCAAAAAAGGAATTTACAGAGACTGAGAAGGGATTTACGCAGAAGCTTGCCATTATACCTATTGCTGCTTCCGGCATGCGTTTATTTGTTCTTTTTTAATTACCTGCCGATGTACGGTGTGCAGATTGCCTTTCGCGATTATACGGTAAGGGGAGGTATCTGGGGAAGCAAATGGGTTGGGTTTAAGC
>JAFSBP010000386.1 GCA_017437205.1 Lachnospiraceae bacterium | reverse complement strand
CTTCAGATGCGAGGGCAATGTGGCTTAAAGATGCTGCCGCGAGGAATACGGCCAGCATCGCGGTCAGAATACGTTTGAGGTGAAATCGTTTCATAGAGCTCCTTTCAAAAGAGAATGTTTGTTTACTCTTTTAGGATATGCGCAAGGCGGAAAATGATGACTGGAAAGAATAATGGATTATTTTGAATTATCTTTAAAAAAGAGTTGCATTTTTATGCGTAACAATGTATAATTAAGCACTAACCTGATTTGTCGAAAGGTGATGATCCGATCGGCAGCAGGATATTAGAAAAAGAGGAGTATAAGAAAATGAAAAAATTATTTGCATTGATGATGGTGCTCGTGCTGGGCATGAGCGTAATGGCAGGCTGCGGCAAGAAAGTGACACTGAAGATTTTGGACACTGAGTACATTACAGAGGAGTATGCAATTGCGGTAGCAAAGAACAATGAGGAACTGTATAACAAGATCAACACCGCTCTGCAGGAGCTGATCAGTGACGGTACCGTGAAAAAAGTAGTTGACAAGTATATCTCCGGCGTAGAGCATGACCTGAAGCTTCAGGAGAATGTGGCTAAGGACGCAGAGGTGCTGACCATGGCAACCAACGCTGCATTCCCTCCCTATGAGTACTATGACGCAGATGAAAAGATTATTGGTATTGATGCAGAGGTGGCAGCAGCCATCGCGGACAAGCTGGGTATGAAGCTGGAAATTGCGGACATGGAATTTGATGCGATCATTCCTTCTGTTCAGTCTGGAAAGGCTGATATGGGTATGGCTGGTATGACTGTGACAGAGGATCGTCTGTTGGAAGTAGACTTTACGGTTTCTTACGCTACCGGTGTTCAGGTGATCATCGTTCCCGAAGGATCTAAGATTAAGTCTGTAGATGATCTGTTCGCAGATGGAGCATTCCACAAGATCGGTGTTCAGGAGGCAACTACCGGCGATCTGTACTCTACTTGGGATCTGGAGGATCCTGAGGAGGGTGCGAGCAAAGCAGAGGTGCTCCGTTATAAGAAAGGTGCAGATGCGATTCAGGCACTGGTAACCGGAAAGGTTGACTGTGTCATCATCGACAGCGAGCCCGCTAAGGCATTTGTTGTACAGAACAATAAATAATTTTAAAAGTAAGAGAGAAGAAGCATGTTTGAAGCGTTAGATTCCCTGTGGGCAGGGCTGGTGGAGGATTTCTACACCTGTTTTATTGAGAAAAATCGTTGGAAGTATCTGGTGACCGGTCTGGAAAACACCTTGCTGATCACGTTCTTTGCGTTGCTGATCGGCGTGGTGATCGGTATTGTGATCTCCATCGTCCGCTCCACCTACGCGAAGAATTATCAGGAGATGAAGCCGGGCTTCGGAAAGAAGGTCATGGCAGTGGCGAACTGGTTCTGCGGTGTGTATCTGACGGTGATCCGCGGAACGCCCGTGGTGGTTCAGTTGATGATCATCTATTATTGTGTGTTTGTCAGTTCCAGCAACGGTATCCTGATCGGTGCGGTGAGCTTCGGTATCAATTCCGGTGCTTATGTGGCAGAGATTTTCCGCTCAGGTATCATGTCTATCGACAATGGGCAGTTTGAAGCCGGCCGGTCTTTGGGATTTAACTATGTACAGACGCTGAGATATATTGTGCTGCCTCAGGCGTTTAAGAATGTACTGCCCTCGCTGGCGAACGAGTTTATCGTTCTTTTGAAGGAGACTTCCGTTGCCGGTTATGTGGCGGTGCGCGATCTGACCAAGGGCGGAGATATCATCCGCGGCGCGACGTATCAGACATTCATGCCTCTCTTGGCAGTGGCCCTGATCTATCTGATTTTGGTTATGTTCTTCACCAGACTGGTGAATATTCTGGAGAGGAGGTTGCGTACCGGTGAACGATAAAGTATTGATTCATGTGGAAGGCCTTCAGAAGGAATTTGCGAAGGGCGAGGTGAAAGCACTGCAGAATGTGGATGCAGACATCCATCAGGGTGAGGTGGTCGTGGTGATCGGTCCCTCTGGTTCCGGAAAGTCCACGTTCCTGCGCTGCCTGAATCTCTTGGAGCTGCCTACGGGCGGAAGTATTTATTTCAATGATGTTGATATTACGGATAAGAGTGTGGACATCAACCTGCACCGTCGCAAGATGGGCATGGTGTTCCAGCACTTTAATCTGTTCCCTCATATGACCATTCTGGGCAATATGACCCTTGCGCCGATCAAACTGTTAGGGAAGAGTAAGGCTGAGGCCGAGGAGAAGGCCATGGAGCTTTTGACTCGCGTAGGTCTGGCGGACCGTGCGAACGCATATCCCAGCCAGCTTTCCGGCGGACAGAAGCAGCGTATCGCCATCGTGCGCGCGCTGTGCATGGAACCGGATGTGATGCTCTTCGATGAGCCCACCTCCGCGCTGGATCCCGAGATGGTCGGCGAGGTTCTGGAGGTTATGAAGGAACTGGCTCACGAGGGAATGACCATGGTGGTGGTTACCCACGAGATGGGTTTTGCCCGCGAGGTGGGAGACCGCGTGATCTTTATGGCGGACGGTATGATCGTTGAGGAGGGAACTCCTGAGGAGATATTCACGGCACCGAAGCAGGCGAGAACGAAAGAGTTTTTGGCGAAGGTGCTGTAAGAACTGAACACAGGCAATTTTAGAATTTTTGCCCGTGACGGTGAAGGTACTGAACAGATACCTGATTAGAATGTATAAGAGGCTGCCTTGGAATAAACGGAGAGGTTTTCTCCGGTTATTCCGGGGCGGCTTTTTTGCTATATAGGAAACCTTGTTCACCGTTATCCGTTTGTACGGATTGATTCCGGCTGTGGGGTGTCACAGATGATTCCGTCCACATCGACACTGTCACATAATCTGAACAAAAACGACTGGCCGATTTTCGAGTGGTCGCACAGAAAATAGCTTCTGGTCGCCCGGGTCAGCATTACCTTTCTGAGTGCAGTCTCCTCCTCGGAGAAGTCGGAGATCTCGCCGGAAAGGGAAAGTCCCTGGGAGGAGAAAAACAGAAAGTCTGCGTAGATGCTCTTCAGCATCTGGATGGCGGGGGCACCGGCAAAGGCTTTGTTGCGGGGGATGAAATGG
>JAFSBP010000385.1 GCA_017437205.1 Lachnospiraceae bacterium | reverse complement strand
GATGTGACTGCGCCATATGAGGATGTGGGACATTTTGGACTTTATCATTACGTTGATTCGGAGAAGATTATATTGGCGACGCCCGTTTATCAGTGGGGGACCTTTTATGAGAAGGTTATCGACGGAATTATGAAAGGTACTTGGAAAACGGAGGAAACGGTTGAGAAAAAGACCGGAGAGAAGAAGACTTTGGAGAAGAAGGCGGTCAATTACTGGTGGGGATTATCTGCCGGTGTTATCGATGTCCGCTACGAAAGCGAACTGCCATCGGGAACAAAAAAGCTGATTGATGCGATGAAGCAGAGTATTTCAGCAGGACTGTTTCATCCGTTTACCGGTCCGCTTATTCAGCAGGGCGGCAAGGTTCATTATGGTGAATCGGAGGTGATGAAACCGGAGGATATCGTGCGTATGGACTGGTTGGTAGAAAATGTTGTTGGCCATATACCGACGGTCGATGAATTGAAAGAGGAAGTGAAACCGGTGGTGATGCTTAAAGGGCTTTATTCGGTCACTGCGGATAAAGGCGGAAATCATTTGCTGTGAAAACCGAATTGGTTTAAAACGGTGCATTGTAATAATTACTAATATTTATAAGGATAGTTATTATATTTGGTTAATATAACGATTGCGCAATTGAAAGAAAATGTGTTATACTGTTACCATGTTTTACAAAAATTTGACATAATGAGGTAAATTATGGGCGGATATTTTGGAGTGGCTTCTCGCGAAGATTGTGTATTTGATTTGTTTTATGGGGTGGATTATCATTCTCATTTGGGAACCCGTCGTGCCGGGATGGCTGTGTATCATCCGGACAACGGCTATGATAAGGCGATCCATAATATTGAAAATACGCCGTTCAGAACGAAATTCGCCAAGGAAGCGAATGAGATGCACGGTATTTACGGAATCGGGTGTATCTCTGATTTTGAGTCGCAGCCGATTTTGGTGAGATCTCATCAAGGGACCTTTGCGATCACCGCGATCGGAAATATTAATAATACAGATCAGATTGTCAATGAGATCCTCGGACAGCATGTTCATTTCTTTGAGATGCGAAACGGACAGATCAATCAGACGGAGCTGGTAGCTGCGATCATTGATCAGAAAGAGAACTTTATTGACGGTATCCGCTATGCGCAGGAGATTATTGAAGGGTCTATGAGTATGTTGATCCTGACGCCGAAGGGGATCTATGCGTGTAGAGATAAATTTGGCAGAACGCCGATTACCATCGGACATAAGGAAGATGCTTACTGTGCCAGCTTTGAGAGCTTTGCCTATCTGAATCTTGGCTACACTGATTATAAGGAACTTGCACCTGGTGAGGTGGTTGTGATGACTGCTGATGGTGTACAGACGTTGATCCAACCGGGAAAGGATATGAAAATTTGTACGTTCCTTTGGGTATATTATGGATATCCGTCCTCTGTCTATGAGGGTGTGAGCGTGGAGCAGATGCGATATAATTGCGGTGCATGTTTGGCGAAGCGTGATGAGGATCTGAAGCCGGATTTGGTTGCCGGAGTTCCTGATTCCGGTATCGCTCATGCGGTAGGATATGCAAATCACTCCGGTGTGAAGTTCTCCAGACCGTTCGTAAAATATACACCCACATGGCCTAGATCCTTCATGCCCACGCATCAAAATAAGAGAAATCTGATTGCGAAGATGAAGCTGATTCCGATTCACGATCTGATCAAGGGAAAGAGCCTTTTGCTTATCGATGATTCCATTGTCCGCGGAACTCAGCTGGGAGAGACGACAGATTTTCTCTACGACAGCGGAGCGAAGGAAGTACATATCAGAACCGGATGCCCGCCTATTATTTTCGGCTGTAAATATTTGAACTTTTCGCGCTCGAATTCAGCGATGGAACTGATCACCCGCAGAGTGATTAAGGAGATTGAGGGTTGTGATCCCGACGAGGAAACACTTAAGCAGTACGTTGATCCGGACAGTGAGAAGTATAAGTTGATGCAGGAGAAGATCCGTGAGAGACTGCACTTCACCAGCCTCAGATATTTGAGGCTTGATGATATGCTGGATTCTGTCGGTATTGACAGAGAAAAGCTTTGTACCTATTGCTGGGACGGAAAAGAGTAGATAAAGGACAGTAAGGAGAAAAAATGAATAAAAATTTGAGTCGGAGCAGAACACTCCATTTGACGCAGTTGGCTTTGCTGACGGCAATTTTGCTGTTGATGGCCTTTACGCCGCTGGGCTATTTAAAAATCCTCACATTGTCGATCACCTTTCTCACCATTCCGGTAGTCATCGGAGCCACGGCGCTTGGCACGACAGACGGAGCAATCCTTGGTTTGGTGTTTGGTATCACCAGCTATGCACAATGTTTCGGAATGGATGCTTTTGGTACCACGCTCTGTGGAATTAATCCCTTCTACACTGCGTTAATGTGTATCATTCCGCGCGTGTTGATCGGTCCTGTGAGCGGAGGTTTATTGCATTTGTTGAACAGAGTGATTAAGACAGACTCTCACCATGTGGGGAGGAGAATGCTCAAGTACATGCTCTGCTGTCTGGCAGGTGCATTAACAAACACGGTGCTGTTTGTGGGATTGTTTGTTGGGCTGTTTGGCAATACGGAGTTTTTCTGGACACTCGGAAGCTCGGTTATTGAGGTAGTAGGGGTCTTGGTTACAGTAAATGCTGTGGTGGAAGCATTGGTATGTACTTTTGTGGGCGGAGTGATCGCAGAACGTCTGAATGCCGTGATTAATCGCAGCAATGCATGACATATTGAAACTTATATTATCAAAAACAAATCATATACAATTCACTCGTCCGCGTATTTCTTTCAAAAATACGCGGGCGATTCAATCAAATTCTAATATAATTCGATGATTTATCACAATTTCAAAATTTAATGGCCGGTATTCTTGCTTGGACTGTCGAAATTCAGTGAAAAAATCCGTAAAACAGTGCGTGAAATCGACAGCATCTGCAGGGCTTGTGTTCTATACTCTTGTATGTACGGTAATCGTCCGTGGTGGCGAAAGAAAGCCGTAGAGCAAAGCAGATGAGAACTCGTTAAGCGCGAGGTGAAAAATGCAGTATACCGTATATGTGGATGTGTTATTTCTGGTCAATTGGGTGATGGATTACGTCCTTTTGTGGGCGGTTTGTGCCGTCATGGGACTTCAGAGGAAAAAAGTGAGGCTTGGACTGGCAGCGGCACTTGGTGCGGGCTGGGTGTGTGTGATCGCAGTTTTTTCTCTGCCGTATCTGATCAAAGAAGGAGTGACTTGGCTGGGAATCAGCAGTCTGATGATTTGGATTGCATGCCGTCCGCGGAAACTTTCTGATTTTCTGAATCGGATTTGTGTGCTGTATCTTGTCGCTTTTTTGGCGGGAGGAGGGTTGAATCTCATCTATTTCCATACCTCTGCGGGCGTATATCTTAAGCAGGTTGTTTTGGGAATACAAAAGGTCAATTCATCCGGCGTTGGAGTGATCCTTGGGAGCATTGCCATGATACTCACAGTGACAAAAATGTTGGACACAATGGAGAAACAAAAAAAGAGACGCAAAAACCGATATGTGGCAGAGTTGTATTTTGGAGAACGGCGGGTGTTGGTGGACGGATTTATTGATACAGGCAACCGTCTGAAAGAACCGATTACCGGGAAAATAGTACATATTCTGCAAGAAGATGTTGCTGCTTCTCTAATGTCGGCAGAAAATAAGCCGATGAGTTTTCTGGTGCCATACCACGCAGTGGGAACTGAATCAGGATTGCTCACAGCCATACGTATTGACCGAATGGAGTTGGTGGCAGAAGATGAGTCACGCACGGTGATAATGAGACCATTGTTTGGACTATATCAGGGGAAGCTATCGTCCAATGACGAATATCAATTAATTTTACACGCAGAAACAAAAACCGAACAGGGGGGAAATGTATGACAATTAAAGTATCTGTACCCAATCGTATTCGCTTGAAGGTGATTCCGAATGTTCGCAATATGCTCACATCAAGCGCGAGGGAGATTCATTATATCGGAGG
>JAFSBP010000384.1 GCA_017437205.1 Lachnospiraceae bacterium | reverse complement strand
GAATACCGTGTGCGCACTTTACCTGACCGCTTCCCACATGGATGGGGGAGCAGATAATGCGGTCAACCTTCAGCCGATCGATCAGATAGCAGACTGAAGTGATGTCCGCAATGGCGTCCATGTTTCCCACCTCATGGAAGTGGATCTGATCTACCGGAACACCGTGAACCTCACTTTCCGCGCGTGCAATCAAATCATAAACTGCAAGCACATCTCTACGAACCTTTTCTGAAAGATTCAGATGGGAGAGGATATGAGTAATCTCGGACATGCCGTTGTGTGCATGTGCATGGCTGCGAGTGTGTTCATGATCCTCTTTATGAGCGTGATCGTGATGATGCTCGCCATGGGAGTGATGCTCATGAAGGTGTTCACCCTCCTCCACACCACGGTACATCACATGCATCCGCGTGCCTTTGATCCCACA
The DNA here is from genome assembly GCA_017437205.1 of Lachnospiraceae bacterium. Lineage (GTDB taxonomy): Bacteria > Bacillota > Clostridia > Lachnospirales > Lachnospiraceae > RGIG423. Next base: position 6,278 of record JAFSBP010000384.1, on the reverse strand, counting down.
CTTTTTTGATTCAGCGGGGATAAAGAAGATGCCCGGAATCCCGATATGGTTCAATTCGTCTGCGATTGTTTCCCGATTGGGAAGAAGTTCAATGAGAGCCGCAGTGAGCATATCTCCGGCGGCACCCATCCCGCAGTCAAAGTATAATGTTTTCATCATTTTGCCTCCATATGGTTGATCATGCTCGCCAGATATCCCGCGCCGAAGCCGTTGTCAATATTGACCACGGACACACCGCTGGCACAGGAATTCAGCATGGAGAGAAGGGCGGCAAGTCCGCCGAACGCAGCGCCGTAACCTACACTGGTGGGAACCGCGATCACATGACAATCCACCAGACCGCCAACAACGCTGGCCAGAGCTCCTTCCATGCCTGCAATGGCAATCACTACGCTGGCGCTCATCAATTCTTTACTGTGGGTCAGGAGGCGATGTATTCCCGCAACACCCACATCATACAGTCTGGTCACGTTGTTTCCCAGAAACTCTGCGGTGAGGGCAGCTTCTTCCGCCACAGGGATGTCACTGGTGCCGCCGGTGGCGACTACGATGGTGCCGATTCCCCCGGGAACAGCTATCTCACCCACGATGCCGACCTTGGCCGCAGGATAGTAGGTAAGGGGAGTTTCATGGCTGATCGCATCTGCTTTTTCCTGATCTAAGCGGGTAATCAGAATGTTTTTTTGACCGTTATTTGTCAGGGTTTTCAAAATACCGATGATCTGCTCTGCGGTCTTTCCGGCACCGTAGATAACCTCGGCAGCGCCCTGGCGCACCTTTCGGTGCAGATCTACTTTTGCGTATCCGATATCCTCAAAGGGCTGTGTCTTTATCCGAAGCAGGGCATCATCCACGGACATTCCCCCGGACTGAACCGCCTGTAAAATATCTTTGATCTCGCTATTCATCGCGCACCTCCAAATCCAATAAAACTGCCGAGTAGTATCGGCGCAGTGTATCAAAAATCTCGCATCGTCTTGTGAAAAGTAGCTCAAACTGGCTTTCCTTCAGCTGCAATCTGGCAGCATCGCCCATGAGACGGATGCGAAAATCAGTAAAACCAAGTGTTCGTAAATAATTCTCTGACATTTCTGTACGAATGAGCAGATCTTCGGTGATTTCAGTTCCGGTGGGAATCCTCGTCGCCAGACACGCATAGGCGGGCTTATCCCAGGTAAACAGACCGGCTTCTTTAGATAAGCTTCGGATCATATCTTTTGTCAGACCGCATTTGCGAAGAGGAGAGTGGACCGAGAGTTCTGAAAGGGCTTTCATACCGGGGCGGTCATTCACATCGTCGGATGCGTTCGTTCCGTCCATCACCACCGTGTATCCGTCGTTCTTTGCCGCGGAAAGTATCGCGGTGAATATCCTCCGCTTGCAGTAGTAGCAGCGGTTTTTCGGGTTAGAGGAAACCGCCTCATCTGCCAACACATCCAGTTCAATGGTTTTCATGGGCATCTTAAGCTCGTCCGCCAGACGGCAGGCATCCTCGTATTCAAACCGGGGCTGAAAGGCTGTTTTCACATAATAAGCAGTAGTGTCCGCACCGTATTCTTTCGCTGCGTAGAGCAGAAAGGCAGAATCGACACCGCCGGAAAAGGCCAAAGCGATTTTCGGATTTTCCTGAAAGAAATCAGATAGTTCCATGATGTACCTCAATGGTGGTAAAGTTTGGTTCATTTTAACATATATTTGCCAAAAATGGAATAGAAAATTCGACAAACGTTTGCATGATAAAAAAGATTATGGTAGAATGAACGTGTAAGGAAAATTGCGGCAGAAGGACCGCATTGACAAAGGAGGAGCGTATGAACACTAATTTGAAGAAATTGGCGAAAAAAGGAAACAAAAAGCAGTTACTGGTCAATGTGTTGATGATCATTGTACTGGTCATCGGTGTGTTTGGTTTGATTGGTTCATTGGGTGGAGACGGTGAAGCACTGCCTTACACCGCAGAACGTGCGGAAGGCGAGAGAGCCTATGTGGATGCTCAGTACGCTTCGGAAGATTTTGCGTACTTTGAGACTAATGAAGCGGACAAGCTTTATTTTGTGATGGATAAGGACTTTAGAGCCTATATTGTGTGCGTTTCGGACACTGAAATCGGTTCCTACGCAGATTTGCAGGCGTTTACCTTCGGTGAGATCACAAAACAACCGAATACAGTTCGCACAGAGGGCAAATTGGTGGTTATCGATGATGAGTTGATGCAGCTGGCGATCAATGAGTTCAATTATTTCTGGGGGGAGAATGTGGTCGACAGCAAAAATGCAAAAGAATTTTTTGGAGCGTATTATATCGACACGGCGGTTACTGATATGTCCGGTGATTATCTGGTGTTTGCGGCTTTGATCGGTATTGCGATCGGCGTGATGATATTTATGGCAAAGAAAAACAGTAAAGCAAAGGCGAAGACGAAACAGGTGCTGGCTAATCTTACTGAGAGCGGTGAGGCGGCGCTGGTGGACGCAGAGCTTCAGGATATCCGCACGAAAGAGTTTAAGAAGATTGGTGTTTATCTGACGGAGAAATATCTCATCAGTTATCGAAATGGGCTGGCCGTCGTGCCGCTGTCTGAAATGACCGGACTGTACGGTGTGGTGACCGAGAAAAATTATGAGCTGGTGATCCGCCATGCGGATGAGTCAGAGCAGGTTGTGGTTCAGACGGAGAATAAGGTCAATAAGCAGTGGGATGAGCTGGCCGCTTTAGTGACGGCGATCTCTGTACAGAAAACAGAACTGGAGTATGGATCAGACTGGGTAAAGGTGGAAGGCGCGGTCGAGGTGACTCAGGTCGAGCACTTCTTCGTGGCGAGAAACACGAAGTCCGCACTGGAGGTTCAGACAGAGCTGACCAATCCGGATGGGACTGTGATTGAGCCTAATGTGGGACTCGGTGTGATCGGGGCACTGGTCGGTGCTGTGATCGGCGGCGCACTGTGGGTGTTGATCGGAAAGCTCGGCTACATCGCAGGAATCGCAGGCTTTGCGATCATTTACCTTTCTGCAATGGGATATAAAAAGGGCGCAAAGGTGCTGACCAGAAGCGGCGCAGTGATTGCGGTGATTCTTTCCGTATTGATGATCTTTGCAGCGAACTATTTCCTTTACGTGTGGATGATCGTTGAAGCGTTCGAGGGCAGATATACCTTCGGTGAGGTGCTGCCGAACCTGTTTTCAATGCTCTCAGAATATGAGCTGGTAGGCAGTTTTGTGAAGGATGTTGTGATTGGATACGGACTGTCCGTGCTGGCGGCATTCTCGACACTGAAGACGCTGCTGGGGAAGAAAAAGTAATACAAAAAAGGCGTAAAAAATAGATTGACATAAAAATTGGGTTTGCGTATAATATTAATAGAGATATAGCGTGCTATATCAAGTGGGCTAACACTCAAATCCGAGATGCTTGCCGGACGAATGTGCCGGCTGTTGGCAGGCAACGAAAAAACCTGAAATTCTTGTCGGACATCTGTGCCGATCGTTGGCGGACAACAAAAAAATTAGCCATAAAAAAGAGAGTTGATACTGTTGCGTGATGTGGTCACTGCATGTATTATAACTCTCTTTTTTGTTTTTTTGGAGGAGGGGCGAATTGAAACGTACATATACAAAAAAAGAAGCAATACGCATTATTATTGCCACAGCGAGGGAATATGAAAGAAAATTAGTCGGGAAGAATTTTCTGTTTCTCTATCGAAATCGAGGAAATAATCAGTTAGAATATTTTGAAACGGTGTTTTTGCCGAGAAATTTTCAGCATTTGTCTGGCTTAGAGTTTTTGGATGAACAGGGGAATGTTAGAAATAATTCAGTTTATTTTTATCGAAGCTGTCTTAGTAATACAATCACAGAGCAACAAATTCGATTCAAAAGCGATGGAACGACACCGTTGAAGTTGGCAGTGCTACCACAAGTTGTCCGTTTTTTGGAATTCTCGAAAATGACGGTCTTGTATAATGGGAGAAGACCCAAATTAGCGTTGGAAAGGCTTGTTGGAACTACAAATTACAGTGTGGGCTTTGTTCAAGATGGTCAATATTATGTGCCCAGTTCATGTCTGCAGGAGGACATTCGAAACTTGTGAGATAAGCCGTCGCAGATATTGGCCGTGTTATCGAAAAGAGCAGATGCTTCAGAGAAGCAATACAAAGAAGTCTGTTACGTTGCTAAAGGCATTTCATTGAGCAACTTAAAACTACCGGAGGAATTGTGTGCAGTTCAAAATGCTGATAATCCTTCACCCCGTCCCACTCCCCACCCCAGGTGAAACCGTATGCCTGAAAAAGTTTTACGCAGTAGTCATCCTCCGTCATAAAATGCGGTGAGAAAACCGTTCCGGTCTCCCGGTCATACGCACTGGCCGCCGGAGCGATAAGATCACCGTTTACATAAGGATTGTAAAGGGGATTGATATCCACCGCCAGACCGTAGCTGTGTAGGGAGAGAGTGTCGGTGCCGGCGATTGTCCGGCAGCAGAAGGCGGAGGTATTATTGTCTGTCATGGACGCCTCATCGTTGGCATTGTAGTCATCGATGAGGCGTATTTTTTCGATTGGATATCCGGCAAGGTAAAGCCGGTAGAATATCTCCAAAACTGATGGTGCGATTCGTTCATGGACGATCAGTTCCCCCATGTGTGTCTGTCCATCGAAACCAATGTGGAGAACTGTGAGATAGCGAAGGGAGGAGAGAGGAACGGGACAGTTTTCCGGATAGGAAATGCCGCGGATGCGGGATTCGACTTCCGGGGTGATGGGAGAGGAAGTAAATCCGTAAGGCAGGATGGAAGATGCCGTCACCGCGAGCAGAGGGTAAGGCTCTCGTGCGTCCGGGATGAAGGAATCAGAGCGAATTGCGGGAGGAGTTATTCCAAGCAAAATCAATGTCAAACACACATTTACAACAAATTTATAAAAATTTATGAATTTATGCATACTAAAGTTATTTCCTTCCCCGATTCTTTCTTCGATTGAGATTGCAATTTTTCAACATCTATGGTAAACTTATTCCAAATGGAAAATGAGGTATGCATTATGGATAAGAAAAAACGTGTGTTATTGAAGCTGAGCGGTGAAGCTCTCGCCGGCGAAAAGAAGACCGGTTTTGATGAAGATACTGTGCGCGGTGTGGCCGAGCAGGTGAAAAAGGCTGCCGAGGAGAATATCGAGATCGGTATCGTGATCGGCGGAGGAAACTTCTGGAGAGGACGCACCAGTAAGGCGATTGATCGCCCGAAGGCAGATCAGATCGGTATGCTGGCGACCGTGATGAACTGTATTTATGTGTCGGAGATTTTTAGAAGTGTGGGAATGAAGACCCGCATTTTCACCCCCTTTGCCTGCGGCACGATGACGGAGTTGTTTTCTAAGGATGCAGCGAATGAGGCGTTTGCGAACGGTGAGATCGTGTTCTTCGCAGGTGGCACCGGACATCCTTACTTCTCTACCGATACAGGTATCGTGCTGAGAGCCATTGAGATGGAGGCAGATATCATTCTGCTGGCGAAGGCGATCGACGGTGTATATGACAGTGATCCGAAGACGAACCCGAATGCGAAGAAGTATGATACCGTGAGCATTCAGGAGGTCGTGGACAAGCGTCTTCAGGTAGTGGATCTGACCGCATCCATCATGTGTCTGGAGAATAAGATGCCCCTGGCAGTATTCGCTTTGGGCGCAGAGAACAGCATTACAAATGCGATGAATGGTAAAGCAATCGGCACTATGGTGACCGTGGAATAGGAGGAGAGAGTTATGGCAGATTTGAAAGTTTATGAAGAGAAGATGGAGAAAACCGTCAGTGTATTGAAGGAGGACTTCAACACGATCCGTGTAGGCCGTGCGAATCCTCACGTTCTGGACAAGATCCGTGTGGATTATTACGGAATGCCCAGTCCCATTCAGTCCGTGGCGAATATTTCCGTACCCGAACCCCGCATGCTGCAGATCCAGCCTTGGGAGAAGAACATGATTAAGGTGATCGAGAAGGCAATCCAGACCTCCGATTTGGGTATCAATCCGTCCAACGATGGTTCTGTGATCCGTCTGGTGTTCCCCGAGATGACTGAGTCCCGCCGTAAGGAGCTGGCGAAGGATGTGAAGAAGAAGGGTGACAACGCGAAGGTAGCTGTCCGCAATATCCGCCGCGATGCGATGGACGCATTTAAGAAGCAGGAGAAGAGCGGCGAGTTGACCGAAGACGATCGCAAGAACGCTGAGGACAAGATGCAGAAGCTGACCGATAAGTACGTGGAGAAGATCGACAAGGAAGTTG
>JAFSBP010000383.1 GCA_017437205.1 Lachnospiraceae bacterium | reverse complement strand
TACGCGGCAAAATGTATCGAAAATGCTATCCTATCACAGCGGCTTATTTGGATGTTGAAGTAGCACAGCATACTCCAGCGAACGAAAAGTGGCGTATTTTCCGTACCCTCGGAGACGATCTCCATATCCTGACCCGGCATATATCACAGGATGTCTCCTTCGCCCCCCTTTACATCCACCGGTTTTCGCTGCGCATACCCCAGCAGCCTATTCCCGAAGAATCAGTCTCCTTACCTCCTCCGGAGCCTGATGCCTCTATTGCGGACAAGCTTCGCTTTTACCGATGCAGAAAAGGGCTTTCTCAAAAAAGAATCGCCGCCTATGCAGGAATTCACTACACCACCTATTCCCGTTATGAAAATCCCGCTCAGAAATCGTATCCTCTTCCTGTCATGAGGAAGATTGCGGAGTTGCTGGAAGTTCCCCTCACTTCCCTTCTGGATGATTACCTTCTGTTCCTCTCCCGAGGACAGGGAAAACAAATTCGTGAACTGCGCAAGGGCTTGTCCCTGACGCAAAAGGAGTATGCCGATAAACTTGGCATCTCTCTTTACACACTGAAAAACTGGGAGCAGGAAACCGTATATATTTCAAGAGCCAACTGGCGTGTCTATTTTTCCACTGATTGTATATAACTTTTAAATATCATAACATAGCGAAAGGCCGGCAGAGATTGCATCAGCACTCCCTGTCGGCCTTTGCCTTTTCAATCACCGCGTCCAGTAGGGCCAGTTTTTGCTCCACAGGACACTCCAACCGCTGCAAATAGCTGATGATTGCGTCCGCGTGGATCTGGTCAATGCTCGCCTGCAGAGACTCCCGTGCCTCCGGTGCTTCGGGCATATGTAGGATGACAGAGATGTCTTTCTGCACGACGTTTTCACTCCTTTCAAAATTTTTTTGAAATTGGTGGGAAATGCAATCGTAAATCCGGTATATACACAATAACAGATTTTTGTCAGTGAATCTGTGGAAAAATCTTGGTCTAAAAGGAGCAAAAAATAATGTATCAGTGTGATATCTCTCATGTGTTGTCCGCTCTTCAGCGTCATCTGCCCGGTTTATCTCAGAGCACCTTTTTCGATGCAATTTTTAAAGCCGCCATTGATGACCGACGCAAATGGACAGGCAACGCAGTCTCCATTGATTTCGGCGATCTCAGCAAAATATTTAGCGGAAAGAAACCTCTTCCCAAATGGATAATAAATTACTTTACTGAAGTCGGAATCGAAGCGCTCATTTCTTCAGTTCACTCTCTCTGCTCCACAATGAACACCATCGACACACTGGTCGATGAATTGTATCTTTATGTGCAGGCCGATCCAATCCTTGGTGTAGATGCTAAACAACGAATCATTGCACATTATCCTTATGCACTCCAAGATGAAAAAATCACTTTTATCGCTACTTGCCTGTATTCGGCGATCCTCCGTCCTCAGCAGCTGTTCCCCGTCAGTGATGCCCGCCTCTGTGTAGATCACATCTACGGTGCGCGAGTCCCCAAACCCTGCCAGCACTT
>JAFSBP010000382.1 GCA_017437205.1 Lachnospiraceae bacterium | reverse complement strand
GAATGCCGAGGGTCTCAATCTCTTTGTCCACGAAATTATACATCGCCTGAGGACCGCACAGGAAGATGGAGTAGTCGCCTTCGGGGGCGTACTTGCGGATCAGATCCGCGGTGATAAATCCGCCCTCACAGCCATCCTTCGTTTCGTGACTGAGCACGTTGACCAGCTTGAACTTAGGACAGGTGGATTCCAACGTTTTGAATTCTTTCTGGAAAACAGCATCCTCCAAGGTGCGGCTTCCGTAGAGCAGAATCAGCTCTGCATCTTCATCACCGTCTGCGATAGCCTTCGCCAGAGAGCGGAACGGGGTGATTCCGCTTCCGCCGGCAACGCCGATCACGGTTTTTGCGTCGCGAAGGGGCTCATAGGTGAACACGCCCAAAGGTTCGGATGCGGTGACTTCAGTACCGATTTTCCAGTTGTCTAAAATATAGTTGGAGGCCAGACCGCCATCCACACGCTTGATGGTCAGAGTATAATATCCTTTCTTTGACTCCGCGGGGGAGGAGGAGAGGGAGTAGGGGCGGGTCAGCTTCATCGGTCCAATCTCCAGAGAGAGGGACAGGTACTGTCCGGCACAGAACCACGCGAGTGAATCGGTTCCTTTTGCTGGGTTCGGACTCAGACGGAAGCTCTTGACACCATTTCCGTGGTCGATGATCATGGTCACCCTAAGATGCTGAGCCTGCGGATGCAGTGCCTTCGCCAGTTCGTTGGGCTTATAAGAGTCTACGGGAGGCAGAGGGTTGGCAGGTGCTGCCTCAATCTTTGCCTGACGGGCGGGCGTCATCTTGGTGAAATCCATGGGATTCAGTTTCCAAAGTTTAGGTCTTGCCATGTCAGTTTCCTCCTTTCAGTCTCTTTGCAACGCGCTTTCCGATAGTGTCACCCATGATGTAAGCACAGCTATAGCCGTCACCGCGGATGTAGTGACCGCCGCAGAAGCTAAGTCCGGGGATCGCATAGTCAGTCTTTTCACCGGCGGTGCGGGCCATCAGGTTGTCCCAGCCGGAGAGCTTGTAGCCGTAGATGGTACCCTCGGGGGTGCCGAGGTACCGGGCAAAGGTCACAGGTGTGGCGACACTGATTTCCTCAATGTGAGGCATAATGGAGATACCCAGCGTCTTTTCTGCGTCTTCGATGTATTTCTTCGCCAGTGCATTTTTATATTTTTTGTAATCCTCCGGCTTCAGATCCTTTGGCACATCGTTTCCGAAGACAGGGATCGTGAAGAACAGAGTACAGGTTCCCTCGGGGGAACTGTCCGGGATCACATTATTTAAGCAGTTTACGATATACAGACCGTCATCCAGACGGGTATCATACTGAGTGCGGGGATCAGGATGGCTTTTAATGAAGACAGTGTAATCGGTGAGCCCCAGTTCCTCGGCTGTACAGTCCAAACCGAGATAAACGGTTGCGACGGAGATGCCGAACTCTCTGGCGTTTGCCAGCTTAAGGTTTTGCTCCGGAATCTTGTCCGGGTCACTCATATTGAATACATTGTGAGGAATCACGTTGGAGATGACCTCGCGTGCATAGATTTCCTCGCCGTTTGCAACCACACCGGCAATACTGCCGTCCTCACGGTAGAGGAATTTGGTGACCTCGCTATTGTACCAAACTTCGCCGCCGTGTTTTTCAATCACGTCGATGAGAGCCAGGGAAAGCTCATGACTGCGGTACTTCGGCATCGCCGCTCCGTCTACCACATAGTCGTAGAGCATGTTCAGGAAATGCATTGCGTTCAGCTCGTCGGTGGGTACGCCCAGGTAGCCCCAGTAGGTGTTGATCAGATCCTGAGCCTTCTTCGGAATACCGAGGGCAGTCATCACCTCTTCCACGCTGTGGCCTGCGGTGCGCATGAAATCGGCGTGCTTGAGGAGCATCACCAGACCGTTAGGATTTCCTTTGGTGGCGTAGATATAGTCAATTGCCGCAGCTACCTTCGGCTTCAGGTTTAAGAAAGCGCGAACATTTTCCTTGCAGCCGGGGACTATGGCATCCACGGAAGCGCAGAACGCTTCGATCCCGGCGTTTAAGCGGACATCATATCCGTCCTCACCCTTGACGATGGTGCGAAAGATATGTCCTTTTTCGTATTCCCAATTGATTTTTGCACCGAGGTCATCAAATACTTTATAGACTGTGTTCGGGCGCTCAGCCGTTCCTACACTGCATAATTCGTGCAGAGAGGGCTCGAACTCAAAACGACCTCTGCGAAAGCTGGTGGCGCAGCCACCGGGGATATTGTGCTTCTCCAAAAGAAGCGTCTTCAGTCCGGCACTTGCTGTGTTCGCAGCGGCGGCCAGTCCACCGTTGCCTGCACCAACCACGATCACATCATATTGTTTTTGCATGCGTTAATCCTCCTGATTTGGATTTAATCGTCAGAATATTATCAAGACAAGCATACCATTGATTGGACGGGAATGCAAGGATTTTTCATGATTTCGGGCGAATACATGTCAGTGACGCATAATAGGGGCTGCCATGTGAAAACACAGCAGCCTCCACAGCGCAAACTATCGTTCGTGGATCAAAATCGGGGAGTGGATTTTTGTTTTTGCTGGTATTTTTCTTTGGTTGCAAGCCCTCCCCGGATGTGTCGTTCCGATTTGTTGACATCTAAAACGATGCGCGCCTGTGCTGCCAGTCCGGGATTGAGATGCCTGAGACGGTCAGTAACATCCTTATGTACGGTCGATTTAGAGATTCCGAATCGTTTTGCTGTCTGACGGACGGTCGCATTATTCTCTATGATATAAGTTGCGATCTCGACGGCCCGCTCTTCAATATAGTCTTTCAAAAAACACCTCTGAACCCATTGTTTTTACAATGTATGCAGAGGTGTTCTCATTTAAGCATTATTTTCCGCAAATTTATCCATCAGTCCATGCTGTTTACAGTGGTTTTCCAGATTGTGGTGGATGTCCATCGCGCCTTCACTACAGTTGGTCATAATCCAGATCAGCTTTTGTTGATGAAGCTCACGGTTAAAATAGTCATGGGTGATTTCATTACGCAGCAAAAGCTCCTGCAAAAATAGTTCCTCAGCCTGCGTCTGATGAAAGTCAAAGGTGTCATAGCTGGCAATGCTGTAGCGCAGGGAAGGGTTGTTCTTATATTGTCCCCGCTCTTTGAGTAGGAAAGTCACCAGGTCGCGGAAGACCTGCGCAAAGTCATTGAGTTTTGCCGTGACAATGTCAAGGCAGTCAATCTGCAGGTTGGGATCGTCGGTGGAAAGGTAAAGCTGGCTTTTCTGATGAATGCGGGACGCATTGTACTCCAAAAAGTCCAGCATATCCCGCAGCTTCATCACGTTGATCGGTTCCCGTTCTTCTACCGGGTCCAGATCAAATTGGTCGAGGATATCTTTACTCAGCTTCATGACTGCCCCTCGCTTTCCGATGAGGCATTTTCTGAAGCGGTATGGAGAGCTTCCTCCGCCATTTTTGCTTTGGTCTCGTCAAGCTTGACCCGGCAGCGGGCCTCAAACGCATGCAATTCCTCCGGGAAATAGTCGGTGAACTGGATCGCCGATTTCAGCGGAGCGCAGAAGAGGGGGGCGTCCATCGTCGTGTCAATGTAGAAAATATCCGGATCAATGTGCTGCTCCTCAAAATAATCGTCCAGAAAGAGGGCGATTTTTTTGTAGAGCGAAAAGTCCTTTGTATAGATGGCGATATCGATATCGCTCTTTCCGTCCATGTAGCGGACAGTGGGGTAACTGCCAAAAATAAATACGTTGTAATCGGTGTCGCCGAAGCGGCGGATCATCTCTTCCTGCAGGGCGAGAAGATTTCGCAGACGGCGGCGGGCCTGTTCTTTGAGGTCGGTCGTCATAGGGGCTCCTTTCTATCAGGGGTTGCCGGATAAAATTTCAATCTCGCATACCGTCAGAACTCCATCCCGCACTCGAAACCGAACATCCATCCCGGCAAAAGGAAAGCCGTAGACGCGCTCGGGATCATTCTGATAAGCCGGTCTCGGATCCTGAGAGAGTACTTCGCAGAGGGCTTCGCGCTTCTCCTTAGGAATATAGGAAAGCCATTCCTCCGGGAAGACCACTTCCAGCGCATAATCTTTTACCGGTGTGGAGAATCCGCCGGTGGCTTCCGGCCGACAGTCCGCGTGAGGAACGTAAGGTTTGACATCGTAGATCGGAGTGCCGTCCATCAGATCGGCGCCGAGGACATGGAGCACCGGTCCAAGTTCCGGATGCAACTCCAAACGCTCCAGCTTTACGCAGGAGAGACCGATAGGGTTGGGGCGAAAGGGCGCACGGGTTGCGAAGACCCCCATCCGCTTGTTCCCGCCGAGGCGGGGAGGGTGGACAGTGGCAGACCAGCCGTCGCGCTTTGCCTCAGAAAACTCCCACAACAGCCACAGATGGGAGAAACCTTCGATTCCGCGAAAGGCAGAAGGGTTTCGGTATTCCGGCTCAAAAACGATCATGCCTGTTAAGGATTCCACCAGGCCGCTCTGGCGTGGAATGCCGAACTTGGAGGAGAAATCCGTGTGGATGTGGGCGATAATATTCATGGGAGGAGAGGTTTTCTTTGTGGCCATAGGTTCACCTGATTAAATTTAGAATAGTAACCAACACAAGTAGTGTGGGAGAGACACACCGTTAGTTGGTGGTAATTATGGAGTAAATCTGCTATCATTAAGTATGAGTACGACCAATATACGGTAGGTGGTCAGTCCTGTGACAGAGGGACTGGACCCTCTGATTACATAGAAATCTTCTCGTGAAGAAATCTTGGAAAGGAGGGCTTACTTTATGAGCGATTTCGAAATGTTATCTATAATGCTGATGATACTTGGTATCATCGTGTCAATATTGATTGCATACATCGATAATGCAAAGAAGTGACCGCCCAGACCAAGGTAAGTCACTTCTTTGTGATTCTACTATTTGGGACTGACCGTCTATCGGTCGTACTTTTCTATTGACAATTATAAATCATACGAATTATTCTGTCAATAGTCATTTTCCAACGCTGCTGTTCTTTTGTTTCAAGAAATCCGTTTTCCGCCTTTACCCTTCTCCCAAAACGTGATATGATATAAGGGTAAGTCTTTTTGTCAAGGAGGCAATATGCATTCTGAATTAAAACGTACATGGGCAGAAATTGATCTGGACTGTCTGGAATATAATTATCATAAATTGAAAGAGCGGATCGGTGAAAACTGCAGATTCTTAGGTGTGGTGAAGGCGGATGCCTACGGCCACGGCGCAGTGCAGGTGGCGAAGTGTCTGGAAGCGCTGGGGGCGGATTACTTGGCAGTGTCCAGTCTGGACGAGGCGATGGAGCTTCGCGGTAAAGGAATTGCCATGCCGATTCTGGTGCTCGGGCATACTCCGGCGGATCAGGTGAAAAATCTGATCAAATATCATGTCACCCAGGCGGTGAGCTGTGAGAGCAAGGCTCTCGAATATGAGACGGAGGCAGCAAGGCTGGGAGATCGGTTAAAAGTACATATTAAGTTGGACACCGGAATGTCTCGATTGGGCTTTCTCTGCGAGGGAAGGCATTTTGACGGCGGAGTGGAGGCTGTTTGTCGGGCGGTCAGTCTGCCGCATTTGGATGCGGAGGGGATATTTACGCACTTTGCGGTGTCGGACAGTATGGAGGAGCGGGATATCGCTTACACGCGGAGACAGTTCGCCCTGTTTATGCGGGTGATCCGGGCGGTGGAGGCGAGCGGTTTTTCCTTTAAGATCCGTCACTGTGCGAATACCGGCGGTGTGGCGAATTATCCGGAGACTTATCTCGATATGGTACGCCCGGGACTTTTGCTCTATGGCTACGGCGAGGAGGCGAAGGGCTTGGGGCTTCGTCCGGTGATGACGCTAAAGAGTACGGTGAGCACGATCAAGGTGTATGATGAGGACACGCTGATCAGCTATGGCGGAACATGGCAGACGGAAGAGAAGACCCGGATGGGAGTTCTGCCCATCGGGTATGCGGACGGTCTGTTCAGATGCCTGTCAAACCGCTATTCGGTGATGACTGCGGAAGGCGCTGCTCCCATTCGCGGG